>CACLGJ010000003.1 GCA_902606445.1 uncultured Pelagibacteraceae bacterium | reverse complement strand
CTGAAAAGAAGGCTATTGAAGATGCTTCAAGCTCACTAAAAGAGAGTTTAAAAAGTGAAGACTCTGAAGATATAAAAAAGAAAACAGAAACATTAGTTCAAGCTTCAATGAAACTTGGCGAAGCAATTTATAAGTCTCAACAAAGTGCTAAACCTGAAACTGGAAAAAACGACGGTAAAGATAATAAAGATAAAAAAGACGATAATGTTGTTGACGCTGACTTTGAAGAAGTAAAAGAAGAAGAGAAAGACAAAAACCAAGAAAAAAGCGCCTAAACTAACATCTAATCGTTAGGAATAAACTGATGGCTAAACGAGATTATTACGATGTTCTTGGTATCAATAAAAGCGCTAGCTCTGAGCAAATAAAATCAGCCTATAGAAAATTAGCTGTCAAATTTCATCCAGATAAAAACCCTGGTGATAAAACTGCTGAAGATAAATTCAAAGAAGCAAGCGAAGCTTACGGAATACTTTCAGATAAAAGTAAAAAAGAAAATTATGATAATTTTGGCCATGCCGCGTTTGAAAATGGTGGAGCTAACCAAGGAGGTTTTGGAGGTTTTGGTGGATCAGATTTTTCAGATATATTTGAAGATTTCTTCGGAGATTTTGGTGGTGGAAGAAGAAGTAGCAGAAGGAGTTCGAACAACAGAGGTTCGGATTTGAGATATGACTTATCTATAACACTTGAAGAAGCATATTTGGGCAAAAAACAAAATATTCAATTTTCATCATCTGATAAATGTAACACATGCAAAGGAAGTGGTTCAAAACCAGGACATTCAGCAGATAGATGTACGTACTGTGGTGGAAATGGTAAGGTGAGATCTAATCAAGGTTTTTTTACAGTTCAACAAACATGTCCACAATGCTCTGGTAGTGGCGAAGAAATTACGAATCCGTGTAATGATTGCAATGGGTCCGGAAATAAACAAATTTCAAGAAAAATATCTGTAACTATTCCAAAAGGAGTAGATGATGGAACGAGGATTAGATTAGCGGGAAAAGGTGAAGCAGGTACTAGAGGAGGCTCTAGTGGAGATTTATATATATTTGTAAATGTAAAATCACATGATCTTTTTAAAAGATCAGATGTAAATTTATTTTTTGAGTTTCCAATCTCTATAGCTGATGCTGCTCTCGGCACAACAATAGAAATACCCACAATAGACAGCAAAAAAGCAAAAATTAAAATACCTGATGGAACTCAAGATGGTAAACAATTTAGATTAAAAGGAAAAGGTATGCCATTTATGCGAAGGGGTGATTATGGAGATTTATATGTTCAAGTTAAAACTGAAGTGCCAGTATATTTAAATAAAGAGCAAAAAGATTTATTAGAAAGATTTAGAAAAATAGAAAACGAAAAATCTAATCCAAGTATAAGAAAATTCTTTGAAAAAGCTAAAAGCTTCTGGAAAAACTAAGCTTTAATTACATCAAAAGATATATATAAATTTCTTTTATGAAAAAGATTAATTTAACCATAACAGGTTGCCTAGGTCGTATGGGTCAACAACTTGTTAAAAACTCAAAAAAAGAAAAAAAGTTTAAAATTTTTAGTTTAACTGAATACAAGAATATTAATAAAAAAATTAATGGAATTAAACTTCAGCAAAATACTGAAAAAGCTTTTAAAAAAACAGACGTTATAATAGATTTTACAATACCAAAATGTACTCTGGAGGTATTAAAAATAGCATCAAAACTTAAAAAAAGAGTGGTAATAGGAACTACAGGTTTTACAAAAAAAGAAGAAGGGTTAATTAAATCCTACTCAAAAAAAATTCCTATTTTAAAAGCTGGAAATATGAGTTTAGGAATTAACCTATTGATGTATTTAACAGAAATAACTTCAAAAGTTTTAGCAAATAAATATCAAAGTAAAATTCTTGAGGTACATCATAAGCATAAAAAAGATTATCCATCAGGCACCGCATTAATGTTAGGTAGGGGTATAGCCAAAGGAAGAAATAAAGAATTTTATAATATAATTGGGAAAAAATTTCTTAATAAGAAAGATTTTCCTTATGGAAATAAAATTAACTTTAATTCATTTAGAAAAGGCGAAATCATAGGAGAACATGAAGTTTTATTTTCTAGTGGTAAAGAAATTATTAAACTAAATCATGAAGCATTTGATAGAGCTTTATATTCTGAGGGTGCTTTAGCTGCTGCAAAATGGTTAATAAAAAAAAGACCAGGTCTATATTCAATGAGAGATTTAATGAATTTCAAATAATGAATGAAATTCAAAGAGCAAAAATAATATTAAAGATACTTAATAAAACATATCCAAAAATTAACGTCCCATTAAAAAGTAGAAATGTTTTCACACTTCTAATCTCGGTTCTTTTATCAGCACAATGTACAGATATTAATGTTAACAATGTAACAAAGAATATATATCCCAAATACTACAAACCTGAACACTTTGTTAAACTTGGGAGAAAAAAAATAGAAATATTAATTAAAAAAATTGGTATTTTTAGAATTAAAGCTAAAAGTATTTATAATCTATCAAGAATACTTATTAAAGATTATAAAGGCAAAGTTCCTAAAACTTTTGAAGAACTAGAAAAACTACCTGGTGTAGGCCATAAAACAGCTAGTGTTGTTATGTCTCAAGGTTTTGGGCATCCCGCTTTTGCAGTTGACACACATATTCACAGACTTGCCCAAAGGTGGGGATTAACAAACGGTAAAAATGTTGTTCAAACAGAAAAAGATTTGAAAAGATTATTTCCAAAAAAAAGTTGGAATAAACTTCATCTACAAATTATTTACTACGGAAGGGAATATTGTAAAGCTAGAAATTGTTATGGAATAAGTTGTAAAATTTGTACCTCTTGTTATCCTAATAGAAAAAAAATTTTTATCGCAAAAAAACCGTAATGAAAATATTGGGAATTGGAAACGCTATTGTTGATGTTTTGTGTAAAGTATCTGATGACTTTTTAATTCAAAATTCATTAACAAAAAGTACGATGAAATTAGTAGATGGGGCAGAATTTAAAAAGATCTTATCTTCATTAAAAATAGAAGAAACTATTTCCGGTGGATCTGTAGCTAATTCTATAGTTGGCCTTTCACAATTAGGAAATAAAGTTGGTTTCATAGGAAAAGTAAATAATGACGAGTTAGGAAGAAAATATGAGGAAGGTTTAAAAAAAGAAAACGTTGATTATTTATTTGAAAAAAAATCTGAACCTATTCCTACTGGATCATGTTTAATTTTAATAACTCCAGACTCCGAAAGAACTATGTGTACTTTTTTGGGTATTGCAGGAAAAATAAATGATAATGATATTGATGAGAAACAAATAAAAAACGCAGATATTATCTTCCTCGAAGGATATCTTTGGGATAAAGGAGAGCCAAAAAAAGCATTCGATAAAGCTATAAAGAATTCCAACAAAGTTGCTATGTCTTTGTCCGATCTATTTTGTGTTGAAAGACACAAACCATTTTTTTTAGATTTAGTTAAAAATAAATTAGACATTATTTTTGCAAATGAACAAGAAATTTTATCTTTAACGGATTCAAATTCATTTGACGATGCAATGATTTACTGTAAACAAATCAAAAAAAATATTATTATTACAAGAGGTGAAAAGGGAGCTATTTCTATTAAAGGTGATGAGATAGAAGAATGCAAGGCTATAACAAATCTAATAATAAAGGATTTAACTGGAGCTGGAGACTTATTTGCAGCTGGTTATTTACATGGATTAATCAACAACATGTCAATAAAGGAAAGCTTACTAAAAGGAACTGAATTATCTACTAAAATTATTCAAAAAATTGGTGCCAGAATATAAATTCTATTTGAAAAAAACTTTATACTTTTAAGAAATATCCATTTTTATCATGTTCAATAAAATTTTTATCATTGAAACTTTCATAAATTTTTTTTCTTAATCTATAAATATGTGTTTCAACAGTATGTGTTTCTAAATCAGAGGAATAATTCCAAACATTTTTTTGAATTTTTTTTAAACTTACTTTTTTGTTGGAATTTATATAAACTAATAATGTACTTTCTTTTTCAGTAAGATCCAAACCAATATTTTCTGAATATATTCTCCTAGAATTCAAATCTAAAATATACTTTCCAATTTCAATTTTAGATTGATTAATAAATTGTTTCTTTAAAAAATTTAAATTAATTTTTTCAATTATTTTTAAAATTTTTTGAGGTAAATTATCTAATATCAAACAATCTTTAATTTGATCGCAAGAATTAATAGTTATAAATAGATAATTTTCAGGTTTATCAATTTCTATTTTATTAACATTTTCCTTATTAATATTTTTAATTTCCAAATTTAAATTTGGTTTTATTTCTGATAAAATTTCAAATAATGTTTCAGAATTATACACTAATAAATTTTTAGTATTCATATTTGATATAATGCAAATTTTAATTAAAGATAAAGATACACTTTTGTATGATGAATTTGAATTTAAATGTTGTGTAGGAAAAAGAGGAATAACCCAGAATAAAACAGAGGGTGATATGAAAACACCTAAAGGAACTTATAAACTGGGTCCAGTTTATTATAGAAAAGACAGATTATCTAAATTTCAAACTAATTTAAAAAAAATAATCATAAATAATAAAATGGGTTGGTGTGATGATGTAAAAAGCAAATTTTATAATCAAAGAATTATTATAAATAAAAAAATTAAATATGAAAAAATGTTCAGGAAAAACAATGATTATGATCTCCTAATCCCAATTCAATACAATACTTCTAAACCAAAGAGAAACAAGGGTAGTGCTATATTTTTACATCTCACAAAAAATTATAGAGGGACTCTTGGGTGTGTGGCTTTAAAAAAAAAGGACATGTTAATATTGCTTAAATTAATAAATAAAAAAACAAAAATAAAAATTATCTAAATTCTTTTTCCAAAAATACTTGAACCAATTCTTAAAAAAGAAGTTGAATTTTCACAGGCTTGTAAATAATCAGATGACATTCCCATACTTAATTCAGGGAAATTGTATTTTTTATTTAATATATTCATTTCATTAAAATATTTATTTGGGTCTAAATTGGCTGGTGGTATACACATTAGTCCAATTAAATCCAAATTTATCTCATTACAATAAAAAACTAGTTCTTCTAAATTATTTTTTAATACTCCAGATTTTTGACTCTCATCTCCTATATTTACTTGAATAAAAACCTTAATCTTTTTATTTATCTTTTTTTGTTCGTCACTAATCTTTTTAGCTAACTTCTTATTATCTATTGAGTGAATAAAATCAAAATATTTTACACATTCTTTTACTTTATTTGTCTGTAATTTACCAATCATATGAAGATTAATATCTTTATAATTGTTTTTCAAATTTTTCCACTTAGTAACACCTTCCTGAACTTTATTTTCTCCAAAATGTTTATGGCCAAAGTTTAAAAGAGGTTTTATATCTTCTTCTCCAAAAGTTTTACTCACTGCAATTATTGTTGGATATATTTTAACAACTTCTTTGATTTTAGCTTTAATATAAGTTAAGTTTTTTACAGATTTATGCATCATAGGAATTATAATTTTTTTACTTATATTGATAACCTTAATCAAGATAAAATAATAAATATTTCAAATAATGTTGGCCTTATTTTAAGAAATTACAAGAAGACATTTAAAGACAGTGAGTTAAAAAATTTTGTTAAATTTTGCAAAAAAAATAAAAGAAAAATATTTCTATGTGATGATTTTAAGAGGGCGAGAAGTTTGAAATTTGATGGCATATACGTACCATCATTCAATAAACTCCAAATTAATTACAATATAGGTACAAAAAAAAAATTTATAACCATGGGCTCTGCTCATAATGTAAAAGATATATTGATTAAAAAAAATCAAAAAATTGATATAATTTTCTTAAGTCCACTTTTTAAAAAAAAACAAAATAACAATCAACTTGGCGTAATCAAGTTTAATATAATGAGTAAGAACTTTAAAAATAAATTTGTAGCTCTCGGAGGAGTTAATAATAAAAATATGAATCTCCTAAAATCAATAAATATTTATGGTTATGCAGCTATTTCGCATTTTGAAACAGATAAATAATTTAAAATGAATGATATCGAAAACATTAAGTTATTAGTTAAACAAATTAGGAATTTATTTTTAGTAAAAGGATACGAGCAAATAATTATAGAGACAAAAAAAGCAATAACTAAATATCCAAATGTATCAATATTTTATAATATGCTTGGGCTTGCCTTAACAGGACTGGGAAAATTTAAAGAAGCTATAATTATTTTAAAAAAGGGATTTGGGATCAACCAGAACGACCAAGCAATTATAAATAATTTAGCAAATGCTTATAAAAGTATTTTTAATTATAAAGAGTCAGAGTTACTTTATAAATTATCAATTTCGAAAGATAAAAAATATGTAAATACATATGTAAATTACGGTAATTTAAAGAGAGATCTAAATAAATTTGATGAGGCAATACAATTATATTTAAATGCTTTAGACTATAATGATAAAATTTCAGGGATACATTACGCGCTTGCTTTAGCGTATCAGGGAATAGGAAATTTTAAAAATACTGAATATTATGCGAATAAAGCTCTTGATTTAGATTTTAGATTTACAAAAGCTGATTTATTAATTAGTCGCTCAAAAAAATACAAACGTAATGATGATCATCTAACCAAGATGAAAGAAAAATTAGAGAATAAAGAAATGAATGATCATCAAAAAATTAATTTATATTTTGCATTAGCAAAAGCGTATGAAGACATAGATGAAATGGAATTAAGTTATGACTTTTTAAAAAAAGGTAATGATTTAAAAAGAAAAAGCATTAATTTTGATATTTATTCTGAGGAGAAAGTTTTTAATAATATTAAAAATTTTTTTTCAAAAATTAATTTTGACAAATTAGCTTTTCATAACACCAATTCAAAGAAAATTATCTTTATTTTAGGAATGCCAAGATCTGGAACAACACTAACTGAGCAAATATTAAGTTCTCATTCAAAAGTTTATGGCGCAGGAGAACTTCCATATTTAATGACAACTTTGAATGACGAATTTATTAAAAATGAAAATCTATTAGAGACTAAAATCACATACCTTATTAAAGATAAAAATTATATTGAGAGTGTTTCAAACAAGTATCTTTCTTATCTAGAAGAGTATGAAATTTCCCAAGAATATATAACAGACAAAGCTCCATTAAATTTTTTGCGAATCGGATTTATCAAAATTTTATTCCCAAACTCGAAAATAATTCATTGTAAAAGAGACCCTAAAGACAATTGTATTTCAATATATAAAAATTTTTTTGAGGCTAATGTTGGTTTTAGCTATAATCCTGAAGAACTTTCAAAATACTATAATTTGTATAAAGATTTAATGATATTTTGGAAAAAAATATTACCCGATCCTTTTTTAGATATCGAATATGAAAAATTAGTCTCAAACCCAAAAGAAGAAATTAAAAAATTGTTAAATTATTGCAATCTAAATTGGGAAGAAAATTGTTATAATTTTTCAAATAACAAAACTCCTATTAAAACTGCTAGTGTTGCCCAGGCAAGGCAATCGATATACTCAACCTCTCTGAAAAGTTATTCTAAGTATGAGAATTATTTGAAAGATTTTTTTAAGAAACTATAAAAAAAAAGCCCCAATTATTAATAATTGGGGCTTTTAAATTTAATTTAACTACTTATTAGAACGCTAAAGATAATCTGATCTCAGTATTCTCGTCATTAGTTCCTGCAGTACCACCATTGTTTCCAACTTCGTTGTTTTGAATAGCGATTGTTGCAGAACCTACAGTGTAAGCTAATGCAACACCTTCTTGATCTTCAGTTACGTGCACAGAACCTGCTTTTTGGTGTTCGATTTCTCTTTCACCATAAGATGCAGATAAACCTTCCATTAGGTTAACAGCAATACCCCAGTCAGAAGCATGCTCTTGCGTACCACCTACTGAACCATCACCTACTTGAGCTTCTTGGTAACCAACTGTTACACCACCTGCTGTGTATTTTACAAATGCAGTATAGTGTTCGTCAGTGTCAGAACCACCAGTTGATGTTGCTCCTGGTCCAGCGTTAGAGATTTTACCATAACCACCACCTACAGTTAAACCGTCCATTAATGAACTGTTCTGTATGTTAAAGCCATAGCTAGCACCACTGTGTGTACCTGATGCAGTACCATCTGAGTTAACTGTTGATGCACCTTTACCATACTGAAATGAGAACGAGTTACCCATTAAAGTTGTATCGTAAACGAATACACCATTACTTCCAGCACCTACTAGACCATTTTTGTCTCCAGTTACAGCATCTAAACTGTCAAACACTTCTTCGTAAGCAGTTGGAGTAACTGAGTCGATAGCACCTAAACCGCCGCCACCAACACCTTGGTCAAAAGTTAGTTTACCCATGTCACCTAAATCAACTGATAAAGATGCAGATGTCATACCTGTTAGGGCTTCACCTGTAGCCATGAAAAGTGTAGTTTCATAACCATTAACATCACCAGATCCTGTGAATCCTAATGATGTATGCATTCCGTAAGGATTTCCTGCAACTTCTGATGTATCATTACTTACGTAAGAAACATGAGCAGCACCTGAAACAGACATTTCAGCAGCGTTTGCTGAAAATGCAGCCAGTGAACCAGCTAGTGCAGAAAGACCTATCTTTTTAAAATTATTCATAGATTTCTCCTTTGTTATTTTTCATATATGAATGGTGCTTATTTACACTATTTGTCATATTCATTTGACAATTTAATAAAATTTTTAAATAATTAATAAGTAGTGTGATATAAATATCACGGTTTTTTAACTAATTAATTCTTACTTTAATAAATTTCATGTATTAAGACTGTATTTATGACCCTACTATTAAAAAACCTAATTTTTATAACTGTAATTGCCATTATGTTAAATTCCTGCGGTGGATTGAAAAGGAGCGGTAAAGATCAACCTGTAAACGCTATGGATAGAGTTAAGAAAAACATTGAGGAGGGTAAAGGATTAAGAGTTAATACGTCAATACTCACAAACAATGATTCACGTGGTGGAAGTTTTTCATTTGCATCTTCTAATCCATTGTGGAGAGCAACGCTAGAAAAATTAGATTTTATTCCTCTTCAGAACGTAGATTATGCGGGCGGTGTTATAATTACTGATTGGTATGGAAGTGGTGATAGCGATGAACAAATTAAAGTTGCCGTAAAATTTTTAACAAATGAAATTAGATCAGACGCCTTAGATGTAACAATATTTAAAAAAAAATGTTTTGATATAAACACATGTCAAACTTCTAAAATTGAAAATAATACTAGTAAAGAAATTAAAGCATCGATATTAAAAAGAGCAGTAATTTTATCAAAGGAACTTGAATCAAAAAAAAATGATTAAAAATATTCAGTGATTTACGACAGATATAAAATTGGATCATCATTTTAAAGCTGTAGTATTTATGATTGGTAAATAAATTTCATGGAAATAAGTAAGTACAACTTCAAAACAATCGAAGAAAAATGGCAGAAGTTTTGGTTAGATAATAAGTCATTCGAAAGCAAAATAAACGCGGAAAAAGAAAAGTTTTATTGTTTGGAAATGTTTCCATACCCATCTGGAAAAATTCACATGGGACATGTAAGAAATTATGCAATTGGTGATGTTTTATCTAGATACAAAACTCTAAATGGGTTTAATGTATTACACCCAATGGGTTGGGACTCTTTTGGTATGCCGGCAGAGAATGCAGCAAAGCAAAACAAAACAAATCCAAAAACCTGGACAGAACAAAATGTAGAAACAATGAAAATCCAGTTAAAACAACTGGGTCTCTCCATTGATTGGGATAGGGAAATATCGACTTGCTCAGAAACTTATTACAAACACCAACAAAAAATTTTTTTAGAACTATATGATAAAGGTTTAGTTTATCGAAAAGAAAGTTATGTCAATTGGGATCCAGTAGACCAAACTGTTCTCGCGAATGAACAAGTTATTGACGGTAAAGGTTGGCGATCAGGAGTAAATGTTGAGAGGAAAAAATTAAACCAATGGTTTTTTAAAATTACTCATTTTGCAAAGGAATTAACTGATGATCTTAAACTTTTGGAAAATTGGCCTGATAAAGTTAAGACAATGCAAAAAAATTGGATTGGAAAATCATTTGGTTGTGAAATTGATTTTGAAATAAGTGGATCTAATAATGTAAAATCAATTAAGTGTTATACAACAAGACCAGACACTTTGTTTGGACTTTCTTTTTTAGCACTGTCTATAGATCATCCCATCTCAAAATATTATAATAAAAGTGATGATTTTATAAAATTTAAAGATGAATGCTCAAAAACTGGTACTACTGAAGAATCTCTAGCCCAAGCAAAAAAAATAGGTTTTAAAACTGATTTAATTGCAATTAACCCATTTAATAGAAATATTAAAGTTCCAGTTTATTTTGCTAATTTTGTTTTGATGGACTATGGACTTGGGGCAGTTTTTGGATGCCCAGCTCATGATCAACGGGACTTAGATTTTGCAAAAAAATATAAACTTGATGTAAAAACAGTAGTAAGACCTAATGACTCTGATGATACATATCTAGTCAAAGATGAGGCTTACACGGGCACTGGTGTTATTTGTAACTCTGAATTTTTAAATGGTTTAAAAGTACCGAGCGAATCTATTTCGAAAACAATTGAAATACTTGAGCAAAAGAAATTAGCAGTAAGAAAAACAAACTATCGATTAAAAGATTGGGGTGTATCTAGACAAAGATATTGGGGCTGTCCAATTCCAATTGCATATGATGAAAACAATAAAATTATAAAAATTCCTGAAAATCAACTTCCAGTAAAATTACCAGACAATGTTGACATTAATTCAAATGGAAATCCATTAGATAAACAAGATGATTGGAAAAATATAATTATTGGTGGAAAAAAATGTATAAGAGAAACTGACACTTTAGACACTTTTGTTGACTCATCTTGGTATTTTTTAAGATTTTGTTCCTCTAATAACAAAGTAGAACCATTTAACAAAAATGAAGTCAATTACTGGATGCCTGTAGATCAATACATCGGGGGTGTTGAACACGCCATCCTTCATCTCTTGTACTCAAGATTTCTTATGAGAGCGATAAGTTTAGAAAATAAAGATATTGATATTAAAGAACCATTTAATGGTCTTTTTACACAAGGTATGGTTTGTCACGAAACATATAGGGATGAGGAAAATAATTGGTTAAGCCCTGAAGATGTATTTTCGAAAGATGGAAAAGAATATTTTTTAATTAATAAAAAAAATCAAAAAGTAAAAGTGGGACCCTCAGAATCAATGTCAAAATCAAAAAAAAATACAATTGATCCACAAAATATGATCAGTCAATATGGCGCTGATGCAGTGAGATTTTTCATCTTATCTGATAGTCCTCCTGAAAAAGATGTCCAATGGTCAGATGATGGAATGATTTCGTCTTTTAAATTTATCCAAAAATTTTGGATTCTAAATGAAAAAATTATAAAGATAACTAGCTTAAAAGATTTTCATGATGAAAATATTGAATTAAATATTTTTACAAATCGTGCAATTGATAAAATAAATAAATCATTAGAAAAATTTAGATATAATTTAATCATTTCAACAAGCCATGAAATTTATTCCTTTTTTTCAAAGGCTATTGAGACTAATAAAAATTTTAAAAACTTAAGAGAAAATTTTGAAAAAATATTAATAGTCTTAATTCCTGTTATACCTCATCTTGCTAATGAATGTTTAGAAAAATTAAATTATGATAAAGAAATCATATGGCCTAGGGTTGATAATAAATATTTAGATGATGAAAAAATAAAATTTGTGATACAAATTAATGGTAAAAAGAAATTTGTAATTGATGTTGAGAAAAATATTGAAGAAAAAAAAGCTATTAATCAAGTACAAGAAAGTGGTCTTTTGAAAAAGTACATAAATAATAAAAAATTTGTAAAAACTATTTTCGTTAAAAATCGACTAATTAACTATATTTTTGATTAATATGAAAAAATTATTAATTACATGTTTATTTTTAATAGTGAGCTGTGGGTATAAACCAATCTATGTTAAAAACGATCAAGCCTTATTGAAATTTAATAAGATTATCTCTAATGGTGATATTAAGATCAACACGTTAATTATCAATAATGTGGGTCTTAAAGAAAATTCATCAGATGATAGAGATTTAACAATCAATAGTTCATATACAATTGAGGAAACTTCTAAAAACACTAAAGGTCAAATTGATACATTTAGATCAATTATTAGTATACAAATAAAAATTGAAAAAAATGGACAAATTTTAAAAAGAAAAAATTTCTCAAATGCAAGCTCTTATAACAATAAAGATAGTAAATTTGATCTAATAAAAATTCAAAATCAGATTAAGGACAATATAATTAATGAATTGTCTGGAGAAATTATTTTATTTTTGAATTTGTAATGATTGAAAAGCTCAAAAGTTTATCAAAAAATTTTAAAACATCACAAAAATTTTATTTATTATATGGTTCAAATACCGGTCAAATTGAAGAAACCATTGATAATGTGTTTAAACCAAAACTTTCAAAAAATGTTTTTACTTATGATGAAAGCGAAATAATTCTAAATACTAATGAATTTGAAGAGAATATTTTAAATAGATCTTTTTTTGATAATGAAAAATTAATAATTATAAATCGTGCATCAGATAAAATTCTGGAAATTATTAAAAATTTAATTGAAAAAGATGTTTCTGAAATTGTTATTGTCATTAAAGCAAATGTTTTAGAAAAAAAATCAAAACTTAGAGTTTTTTTTGAAAAAAATGAAAAAACGATATGTGTTGCTTTCTATGAAGATAACCATCAATCATTAATGACTGTCGCACACAATTTTATCTCAAAGAATGAGATGAAAATTTCACAACAAGTTATTAATCATGTAATAGAAATATCTAGAAAAAATAGAATTAGTCTTATTAATGAATTAGAAAAAATTAAAATTTTTTATGATAAAAAACCTTTAATTAACCTGAGTGATATTTTAAAGCTAACAACAGCAAATGAAAATTATAACGTAACTGAATTAACTGATCAATGCCTTATCAAAAATAAAAAAAAAATTATCTCTATAATGAATGAAAACATACCCTCCACAGAAGATAATATTTTAATTCTAAAATCATTTCTATTTAAATTAAAAAGATTAAAAAAGTTAAAACAAGAGATTCAAAAACAAAAAAACCATGATCAAGTTATTTCATCTTTTAAACCCCCTATTTTTTGGAAAGACAAAGATATTATTAAACAACAATTAAGAACATTGTCGTTAGATGAAATAAATAGCTATATTAAAAAAGTTAATAAGATAGAACTAATGATTAAAAAAAACTCAACTTTATCTAATGTGATTATTAGTAATTTTATTTTGGAAACAACAGATTATCCTAATAATTTGATTTAATTATCTCAATAATTTTATTAAGTTGATCTATCTCTTTATATAAAAACGTAATTGAACCTTTGTTTTGTTTATTATTTTTAATTGAAACTGTTAGACCAATCTTATCTGATAAAGAATTTTCAAGATCTATAATATTTATGTCTTTACTAATTTTAGCTCTTATTCCCTTTTTTTTAAAAATCTTGACTAGATTTTCAGCTTGTCTAACAGAAAGTTTATTTTCTAAAATTTTATTAGCCAGAAAATTTGCATTATCTAGTCCAACTAAGATTTTCGCATGTCCTGCAGAAATTTTTTGTTCTTCAATCAATTTTATAACCTCACTAGGTAAAGTTAAAAGTCTTAAAGAATTAGAAATATGACTTCTACTTTTACCAATAAACTTAGAAACTTTTTCTTGATCATAAGAGAACTCATCAATTAATCTTTTATATCCTTGCGCCTCTTCCAAAGGATTAAGGTCTTGTCTTTGAACATTTTCAACTATGGCAAACTCCAAAGATTTTAAATCATCTACTTCTGTGACCACGACAGGCACTTGATGAAGTCCCGTTTTTTGTGCAGCCAGCCATCTTCTCTCGCCAGCAATAATTTCAAACTTTGATACTTTATCTTTTGATTTTCGAACAATAATTGGCTGTATAATTCCTCTTTCTTTAATAGAATTAATTAAATCCTGTAAATTAGATTCATCAAAAATTTTTCTAGGTTGGTATTTATTTGGAACCAAATCACTTATTGGCAAATAGTTTTTTTGTATTTCAGATTTTGTTTCACCTATTAATGAGGATAGTCCTCTTCCTAAGCCTTTTTTAATCTTGTCCATTAAGCAGCGCTCCCTATAGATGTTTCTTGATTAATAAATTCATCGGTAAAATTGAAATATGACTTACTACCGGGACAAGATTTGTCATATATTAAAACTGGCATTCCATGTGATGGGGCTTCTGATAATCTAACATTTCTGGGGATCACGGTTGAGTAAACTTTTTCACTGAAATAATCTCTAGCCTCTTTCTCAACTTGAGAGGAAAGTTTATTCCTTTTATCATACATTGTTAAAAGGATACCTCTTATTTTTAAATCTGGATTTAAATTTACTTTTATTCTTTCAATGGTTTTCATTAGCTGAGTCAGACCTTCTAAAGCAAAAAATTCAGTCTGAAGAGGAACCAATAATGAATTTGAGCTTACTAGAGCCATCACAGTGAGCAAACTCAGTGAGGGTGGGCAGTCAATTAGAACGTAATCATATAATCCTCTAGAATCATTTAAATATGGGGCTAATTTTGCTTTCAGTATGAAGGCCCTATTGCTATCATCGGCTGTTTCAACCTCCAATCCAGATAAGTCTACATTAGAGGTAATAATATCTAAATTTTCAAATTTTGTTCTTTTAATTACATCTCCAATCTCTTTAGTTCCATTTAATACTCCATAGATTGTGTCACTTGAGTTATCAATGTTTGACAATCCTAGACCTGTTGTTGCATTTCCTTGTGGATCGAGATCAATTACTAAAATTTTTTTATTTTGTTGAGACAATCCTGCTGCAAGATTTATTACTGTGGTTGTTTTCCCTACTCCTCCCTTTTGATTAATGACTGAAATAATTTGCATTTAGTTTCTTTTTTTAATTTTTTTAATATTTATCAAAAATGAATCTTTATTCGTTAAGCTTTTTTTTTCTGTGTACTTAAGTTCCCAATTTTTTTTGGAATTTTCAAAAACTTTTTTTCCACTCTCACCCATGAAAAAAATTAGATTTTTAAATTTAGAAAAATTTTCATATACTAAATTCAAAATTACTGGCATTGGTTTGAAAGCTCTTGACATTATTGTTCCTGTTTCTAAATTTTTAATTTCAAAAATATCTTTTTGAAAAACTTTCGTATTTAAATTTAATTTATTTGAAACTTCTTTTAAAAAATGGCTTTTGTGATAGCTTTTTTCATAAAGGTGCACATTCATATTATTTTTCATATTTTTTAGCAAAATAGCTACAATAATCCCAGGCAGACCTCCCCCTGATCCTAAATCTGTGGTTGTATTACTATTTAAATCAACAAATTCAATTATTTGTGCTGAATCTAAGATATGGCGCTCAATTATAACCTTTTTTGATGCTGTTTTTTGGCTAATTATATTAATTTTTTCATTTTTTTCTAGAATCATGGATATATAGTTTTCAAAGTCTAAAAATGTTTCACGTGAAACATTTAAGTCATTGAGTCTTGAGTAAGAATTTAAAATTTCTTGATCCATTAAGCTATATGCTTAATAGACTTTCTTTTGACGTGTGACAACAAAATATATACGGCTGCTGGAGTAATTCCATCGATTCTTAGAGCTTGGCCCATAGTTTTAGGTCTTATTTCCTTAAATTTAGCTTTAACTTCATTAGAAAGACCTGAAAAATGATCATAATCAATATTATCAGGAATTGATAAATTCTCATCTCTTTTAAAAGCAAGAATATCAGCTTTTTGTTTTTTTAAATATCCTCGATAGTGTGAATTAATCTCTATTTGTTCATCGATTTCTTGCCCATAATCAGGGATTTCAGGCCAAATATTCCTTATTTTCCTCATATCGACGTTTTTTTGACTTAAAATTTCTTCAGCTGATCTAAAAACCCCGTCTTTGGCGATTTTAATTCCAAATTGATCTGCCTTAGATGGAGAAATATTTAAATTCGACATTTGCAAGGAAATTTTACTTAATTTTTCAAATTTATTCTCAAAAATCCTTTTTCTATGCTCAGATATTAATCCTATTTTAATTCCTTTATGAGTAAGCCTCAAATCTGAATTATCTGATCGTAAACTTAATCTATATTCAGCTCGAGATGTAAACATCCTATATGGTTCAGCAACGCCTTTAGTTACCAAATCGTCAATCATTACTCCAATGTATGCATCTGATCGGTCCAAAATAAAAGGCTCTTTATTTTGAATAGAAAGGGCAGCATTAATACCGGCTATAAGACCTTGGGCTGCAGCCTCCTCATATCCTGTGGTTCCATTAATTTGACCAGCTAGGTATAAATTTTTGATTTTTTTTGTTTCTAATGTGAGGAAGAGTTCTCTAGGGTCGATATAATCATATTCTATAGCATATCCTGGTCTAATTACTTTGACATTTTCTAAACCATTGATATTGTTAAGAATTTCGTGTTGAACAACCTCTGGTAGAGATGTTGATATCCCATTTGGGTAAATAGTATGATCATTTAGGCCTTCTGGCTCTAAAAATATCTGATGTCTAGTCTTACCAGAGAATTTTACTATTTTATCCTCTATTGAAGGGCAATATCTTGGGCCAACGCCTTGAATGCTGCCTGAGTACATAGCACTTTTGGATAAATTCTTTTCTACTATCTTGTGAATCTTTTCGTTTGTATAGGTCATTGAACACGACACTTGTTTGTTTAAATTTTTTTTTGTTAAGAAAGAAAAAAAATAAGGATCAGGATCAGCAAACTGTTTTTCTAAATTTTCAAAATTAATGGTTCTAGAATCTAACCTTGGGGGTGTCCCAGTTTTTAATCTACCTATTTTAAAATTATATCTTTTTAACTGTTCACTCAGGCCAGTGCTTGGTTTCTCATTAAATCGACCAGCAGGAGTTCTTTCGTCACCAATATGTATCAATCCATTTAAAAATGTGCCAGTTGTTAGGATTAACTTACTACAACTTACTTTATTACCTTTGGCTGTTAAAAATCCACTTATTTCATTATTTATAAAAATAAACTTAATTACAGGATCTGATATAATCGTTAAATTACAGTAGTTTACAAGTTTTTCTTGCATAAATTTACGATATAATGATCTATCAGATTGAGTTCTAGGTCCTCTTACAGCTGGTCCTCTACTTCTATTTAGCAGCCTGAATTGTATTCCAGACTTATCAGCCACCTCTGCCATAACCCCATCTAAAGCATCAATTTCTCTCACTAAATGACCTTTGCCTAAACCACCAATTGCAGGATTACATGACATTTCACCTATAGTATTTTTATTGTGAGTGAATAAGGCAGTGTTAATTCCTAGTCGAGCAGATGCAGCTGCTGCCTCACAACCTGCGTGGCCTCCACCAATTACTACCACGTCATAAGATAAATCTTTTTTCATAATGTAAATTTATATTCGATTAAAATATTTACAAGATTTGAGTTTTTTTCCTTAAATAAGCTATATTTATCAACGAAAATTGTAAAAAAAGGGCTAAAAATACAGCAAAATTGCAATTATTTTCCAATACAAAAATCGTTGAAAATGCTGCCTAATATCTCCTCTACATCAACTTTTCCAACAATCATGCCCAGATGTCTAGTTGCTAACCTTAAATCTTCAGCCGCTTTATCAAAATCTTTTTTAGCTTTTTTATCCAAAAAATTTTTTAAATGATCTACGCATTGTACTAAATGTTGTCTATGTCTTTCTCGAGTGATTAAGATATTTTCTTCTGTTATAAATTTATCCTTTAAATAATTTTTTATTTTTGAAATCAACTCATCTATATTTAAGTTATCTTTTAATGAAATTAGAACGTGATTAAGTTTTAGAATTTTTGGATCTAGCTTATCTTTAAGAAGATCCGATTTATTAATAACTAAAATTGCATCATTTTTTAGTAAATCGTTCAAAAAACCGCTTAAATCAATACTTTTAGCATCAACTACTACTAATTTTAGATCAGCATTTTCAGCTTTTTTAAGGGATAATCTTATTCCTTTTTTCTCAATTTCATCTTTTGACTCTCTTATACCGGCAGTGTCGGAAATAATAACAGGATACCCGTCTATATTTAAATGCGTTTCAACAACATCTCTTGTTGTTCCAGCAATCTCAGAAACTATAGCAACTTCTCTGTTTGATAAATTATTTAATAAACTAGATTTACCTGCATTAGTTGGTCCTACGATTGCAATTTTAAAACCTTCACGGATTATCTCTCCAACTTTTTGATCATTCAAAATTTTATAAATCTCATTTAATACATCTAAAGAATCTTGTTTTATTTTTTTCAAATTATCTTCTGGTAAATCTTCTTCAGGAAAATCTATTTTTGCCTCAACAAATGATAAAATTTTCAATAATTTTTCTCTTAAGTCATTAAATTTTTCTGAGGATTTTCCTCTCATAATTTTTACAGCTTGTAATCTTTGAATTTCAGTTTCAGCAGATATCAAGTCTGCTATACTCTCGGCTTTTAGCAAATTTATTTTTCCATTTTGAAATGCAAGCTTTGTAAATTCACCAGGTTCAGCTAATCTACAATTTTTAATTTTAGAAATTTCTTTTTGAACAGCCAAAACTACAGCTTTTCCTCCATGTACATGGATTTCGGCCATATCCTCCCCTGTGTAGCTCTCAGGCCCTGGAAACCATATTATAATGCCTTCATCAATAAGCTCAGAAGTGTTGATATTGTTTATTTTTCGAAGAGTAGCCACTCTTGGCTTCGAGATTTCTTTTCCAGTAAGAGATTTAATAGCTTTTGATGCGTCAGGGCCCGAAATTCTAATTATTGCTACCCCAGAAACACCCGGGCCTGATGATAGAGCGTAAATAGTCATAAAATATTATAACTTTTATTCTAAGATATTGGAAAAGTTAATTATGCTGGCTTATTCATTGAATTAAAGAACTCAGCATTATTTTTTGTATCCTTTAATTTGGAACTAATAAACTCAATTGCATCCATTGTGCCCATCGGAGCTATAATTCTTCTTAGAACATTCATCTTTTGTAAATCATTTTTATCAAACAACAATTCTTCTCTTCTAGTTCCAGATTTTGTTATATCTATAGCTGGATAAATTCTTTTATCAGCGATCTTCCTATCTAAAACAGTTTCACTGTTACCTGTTCCTTTAAATTCTTCAAAAATTACTTCGTCCATTCTGCTTCCAGTATCAATTAATGCTGTTGAAATAATAGTAAGAGATCCACCTTCCTCTATATTTCTAGCTGCACCAAAAAATCTTTTAGGTCTTTGAAGGGCATTAGCGTCAACACCACCTGTTAATACTTTTCCTGAACTAGGTATTACAGCATTATATGCTCTTCCAAGCCTTGTTATAGAGTCTAAAAGAATTACCACGTCTTTTTTGTGTTCTGTTAATCTTTTTGCTTTTTCAATTACCATTTCAGCAACGGCAACATGTCGTTGTGCAGGTTCATCAAAAGTTGAGCTAATTACTTCACCTTTTACAGTTCTTTGCATGTCGGTAACTTCCTCTGGTCTTTCATCGATTAAAAGAACGATTAAATAACATTCGGGATAATTTTTTGCTATTGAGTTGGCTATACTTTGCAAAATCATAGTTTTCCCCGCTTTGGGTGGTGAAATTATAATAGAACGTTGTCCCTTTCCTATTGGACTGACTAAATCTATTAATCTAGGAGTAAGATCTGGTTTTTTCTCAACTTTTGTCGTCTCTACTTCCATCACTAATTGCTTGTCTGGATATAAAGGAGTTAAATTATCAAAAGCAATTTTGTGTCTTGATTTGTCTGGTTCTTCAAAATTTATTTTACTAACTTGAAGAAGAGCAAAATATCTTTCGCCCTCTTTGGGTGCTCTTACCGGGCCCTCAACAGTATCTCCTGTTCTTAAACCAAATTTTCTTATTTGGCTTGGACTTATATAAATATCGTCTGGTCCTGGTAAATAATTTGACTCCATGGCTCTAAGAAAACCAAATCCATCCTGCAATAGTTGTAAAACCCCAGCGCCCGTAATTTCTTCTTTTTCAGCTACTTTTTTTAAAATAGCAAAAAGAATTTCTTGCTTTCTTAAAGTACTAGCATTTTCTATTCCAAGCTCTTCCGCTTGAGTAATAAGCTGTTCAGATGATTTAAGTTTTAATTCTTGTATGTTCATGATTAAAAATTATTAAGGACTTAATAATAATTCTAATATATATGTAATTCATAAATATTCAACCCTAGATAGGCTTAAATACCACAACAAAAATGATTAAAATAAGCAATAATGTGGGTATTTCATTTATATATCTATAGAATTTATGTGAATGCTTGTTTAAGTCTAGTTTAAATTGGCCAAGAATTTTACCAAGGTAAAGATGATAAAGCGTTAATAAAACTACAAAAATCAATTTTAAAATCATCCATTTTTGTGCCAATTTATCAAATCCAATTTCATGAATTAATATTAAACCAAATATCCATGATAAAATCATGGCTGGTGTCATTATGTAATAGAAAAGTTTTTTTTCCATCACTTTAAATACTTCTGAAATAATTGGTTGAGCATTATTTTGTGAGTGATAAACAAAAATTCTTGGTAAATATAATAATCCAGCCATCCAAGAAATTACCGCTATTAAATGTAAGGATTTAAAAAGCAAATAAGTATTCATTAATTATATACTTTTTTGAATTAAGGATTTTAATAACGCAATATGGTCTTCACTATCGTTTAGACATGGTACCATATCAAAATTTTCACCACCGGAATTTAAAAAACTCTCTTTGCCTTGAATAAGTATTTCTTCCAGAGTTTCAACACAATCTGAAGAAAAGCCAGGGCATATGGCTAAAACATTTTTTTTTCCTTCAGCTGGTAAGTTTTCTAAAGCCTTATCAGTGTAAGGTTGAAGCCATTTTTGTGGACCAAATCTAGATTGAAATGTAGTCTTGATTTCAATGGAGTTAAATTTTTCAGATATTAGTCTTGTGGTTTTATGACAGTAGCAATGATAAGGATCTCCTTTATCAAAATATTTTTGAGGAATTCCGTGATAGGAAGCTAATATTAAATCTGGTTTCCAATTAATATTTTTAATCTTTTTATTCAAGGAGTTAACTAATGCTTCTATATATAAAGGATCAGACTCATAATGTGGAATTATTTTAAGCGACGGTTGCCATCTCATTTTCATAAGTGTTCTATATACTTCGTCACAAACAGTGGCTGTAGTGGCAGCAGCATATTGAGGATATAACGGAAGTATTACTAAATTTTCACAACCCATTTCGTGAAGAGTTTTTATCTTACTTCTAATGCTTGGGTTTCCATACCTCATAGCATAATCTACTACTAAATTTTCTTTAGATATTGAGATTGATAATTTTTCTGCTTGTTTTTTTGTATAGTATAAAAGGGGAGAAATATTTTCTTCTTTCATCCATATTTCTTTATAAGCTTTTGCTGTTTTCGAGGGTCTTAAATTTAATATAAAAACATTTAATATTATTTGCCATATTATAGGATTTACTTCTATTACTCTTCTGTCAGATAAGAATTCTTTTAAATATTTTCTTATGTCTAACCAGCTCGTTGAGTCTGGGGTTCCTAGATTTATTATTAAAACCCCAGTTTTTCCAAAATTTATAGGTGGATGTTCTAAATCTTTTTTCATTAATAATCCTTTACGGTTTTAACTAGATATTCCATCATTTCTGGGTTTGTTTCTGGCAATACTCCGTGGCCCAGATTAAAAATATATGGATGGTCTTTAAAGATATTTAAATATTTAGTTGTTTCTTTTTTTATATTTTCCTTGTCTGTAAGTAAAACTTTTGGATCCATTCCACCCTGTATAGGTATGCTTATTTCTTTTTCTATTTTCACTGGATCAACTTCATAATCGATACAAATTACGTCCGGTTTTATTAAGTCACAATATTTTTTATAATCCTTAATATTCCTTGGAAAACATATGACAGGCGTATTTAAAGATTGAACAAATTTTACCAAATTTAGTGTTGGTTTGTATATATAATATGGCAAGTCCTTATCTTCTAATAATCCTGCCCAACTATCAAATATTTGAATCACATTTGCACCATTGTCTATTTGATTTTTAATATGAATTTTTAAAAATTTCTCAATAACTAATAAAACATTATTTATTAAATCTTTATTTTCAAAAAAATCTTTTTTTAATTGTTTCTTAGGAGATTGTTGATTTATCATATAAACTAGTATGGTCCATGGAGCACCAACAAATCCAATAGTATTTTTATTCTTTAAAATATCATTATTACTTACATATTTTATAGCTTCATAAACTTGTTTAACTCTTTCAACAAAATCAATTTCTTTCACTTTAGATATTTTATTTAAATCAAGCTGGCCTAAAATAGGACCAAAATTTTTTTTGAATTCTACATTTTGATCTAAACCATAGGGCAACATTAATATGTCTGAAAAAATAATTGCTGCATCGAAATCAAACCTTTTCAATGGTTGAAGAGTAATTTCTGTAGATAAGATTGGATTCAAACATAATTTTATAAAATCCGTATTTTTAGATCTAATTTCTCTAAATTCAGGCAAATATCTACCAGCTTGTCTCATTATCCATATAGGATTTATATTAGTACTTTTATTAATTATTACTTCATGCAGAGGAGTCATATTAAAATAATATATATTATTATTGTATTAGTATTATGTAATGTGAATAACGATAGTTATTTTTTATTAACATTATATTGACAGTTTAATAACATCTAAAGATTAATAATATTGTTTAAAATGTAGCTTTTTAGTATTTTATTATATTTAATGTATTATTCTATTAACTAGTTTATTAATGTTAATAAAACCCTTATTTTACAACAATAATTAAGCAATATTTAAATTGAGTAATTTTATTAAAATTATACAAATTTATTAACAATTTATGCATGAGTAATACATATCAAATTTATTTGATTTCGGATTCTACTGGAGAAACTTTAGATAGAATTTTTTTAGCTTTAAAAGCCCAATTTAAAAATATTGAATATAAAGTACACCCTTATTCTTTTACAAGGACTGAAAATCAAATTTCTAAAATATTAGAAATTGCTAAAGAAAATGATAATTCTGTAATTTTATATACTATTGTTGATAATAATCTTGCCAAGTATTTAGCTAATAAAAGCGAAGATAAAGGTCTACCTTGTTTTGGTGTGCTTGGTAATTTAATATTAAGTTTTTCAAAGTTACTTAACCAAAAAGCATCTCATAAACCAAGCGGACAATACATACTAAATGATGAATATTATCAAAAAATAGAAGCTATACAATTTACGATGAATCATGATGATGGAAATCTAGCTAAAGAAGCAGGTGAATCAGACATAGTATTACTGGGTGTCAGCAGAACAAGCAAAACACCAACTTCTATTTATTTAGCAAACAAGGGATATAAAACCTCAAATATTCCATTAATAAATGAGACTTCAATTCCAAAAATTTTACATGACGACCCAAAAATTACTTGTGTTATTGGTCTTAACACAGAGCCCGAAAGACTTGTCGATATAAGAAAAAACAGGATGAATTCTCTTAAAGAGACAAATAATGAAAAATATACCAATATTAAAAATATTCAAAAAGAAATTGAAAACGCAAAAAAAACTTTTAAAAAATATGGTTGGCCAAGCATAGATGTTACTAGAAAATCTGTTGAAGAAACTGCTGCATCTATTGTTAAAATTTATGAAATTTATAGTCAGAAAAGATGAGTAAGATTATTTTAGCTTCAAAAAGCAAAGTAAGAAAAGATATTTTAAACACGAATGGTATTGACTGCAAAGTTGTACCGTCGAATGTAGATGAAGATAGTGTTAAAGAAAATTTAACTAAAGAAAATGCATCTCCAGAAATCATATCAAAAAATCTTGCAGAATTAAAAGCCAATAAAGTCAGTGCTAAATTTATTAATGAGTTGGTAATCGGTGCTGATAGTGTAATTGACTTTGGAGGAAGAATAATTTCAAAACCCTCAGACAGAAAAGAGGCATTTGAAATATTAAAATTATTAAACGGTAAGTCACATCACTTAATAAGTTCAGTATGTATTTCAAAAGGGGGAAATATGATTTGGAATTATACAGATAAAGCAACATTAACTATGAAAAGTTTCTCTGATAATGATCTAGAATTATATTTGTCCAAGATTTCAGACGAGACCTTATATGCTTATAATGTTTATCAAATCGAAGGTGAGGGAAGAAACTTATTTTTAAGTATCAATGGAGACAAAAACACAATAATGGGTTTACCAATCAAACAAATTAAAGAACATTTAAAATTAGTTCAATGAAGAAATATTTAGTTATAGGAAATCCGATTGATCATTCACTTTCACCAAAATTACATAATTATTGGTTTGAAGAAAATAATATTGATGCACTTTATGAAAAAAAACAAGTCGAAGAAATTGATTTAGAGAAAATAATTTCAGATATTAGGAATGGTAAGATAGAAGGTATAAATGTTACTGTTCCATTTAAAAAATCAGTGATACCTTTTCTAGATAAAACAGAAATTCCAGAAAAAATTCAATCGGTAAACACAATTTACAGAGAAAAAAAAATTAAAAACTCAAATAAAATAGTGGGCACTAACACAGATATTTTAGGATTTAAAAACTCTCTAGCACAGATCAAATATAATGCTAAGGGAAAAAAGATTTTCATCTTGGGGGCTGGAGGGGTAACCCCTTCGATAATTTATGCTTTAGAGGAAATGAAACCTTCAAGTATTATGTTGAGCAATAGAACTAAGGAAAAAGCAGAAAGTTTAAAAAACTTATTTCCTCAAATAGAGATTGTAGAATGGGGACATATTAAAAATTTTGATATGATTATAAACACAACAAGCCTAGGTCTTAGAGAAAAAGATAAATTACCAATAGACCACAACCTTATAGAGCCAAGGAAATTTTTTTATGATGTTATTTACAATCCAAAAAAAACAAACTTTCTTTTTGAAGCTGAAAAACGTGGTCATCAAATCGAAAATGGTAAAATGATGTTTGTTTACCAGGCCCAAGAAGCTTTTAGGTTGTTTACAATAGTTCCTAATATTCGGTCAGGAATATTACCATCAATAAATAAGAAAGTTCTTAAATTATTAGAAAATGATTAGAATTGGAATTTTGGGTAATATTGGTTCTGGCAAAAGTTATGTGGCAAAATCTTTTAGGCAACCTGTTTTCAATGCAGACTTAGAAGTTAGTAAACTATATAAAAATAATAAGAAAATTTTTTTAAAATTAAATAAAATTTTTCCCAATTACATTCATTCTTTTCCAATAAATAAAAATGAAATGTCTAAAGCCATATTAGCAAATAAATCTAATCTGAACAAAATTGTTAAAGTTGTTCATTTAGAAATAAGAAAAAAAATGAAAATTTTTTTGAAAAAAAATAAAAAAAAAAGATTAGTCATTTTAGATATCCCCCTTCTGTTGGAAAATAGGATTAACAATAAGAACGATATTTTGATTTTTATTGAGTCAAAAAAAACAGATATATTGAGAAGATTAAAAAAAAGAAAAAATTTCAACAAAAAACTTTACAAAAAATTTAGAGACATTCAATTGCCACTTAGTTATAAAAGAAAAAAATCTAAATTTATTATTAAGAATGATTTTACAAATAAATCTGTTAAAAAGTCTATTAAGAATATTTTAAATCAAATTATTTAAATGAAAGAAGTAGTATTAGATACAGAAACGACGGGAATATCAGTTAAAGAAGGTCATAGAATTGTTGAAATTGGCTGCATAGAACTTGATAATCTAATACCAACTAAAAATAAATTTCACTGTTATTTAAATCCTGAAAGAAAAGTTTCTGAAAAAGCTTTTGAAGTTCACGGCTATTCTGATGATTTTTTATCCAAACAAAAAAAATTTAATGAAGTTGTTGATGAATTTTTAGATTTTATTTTTGATAAAAAATTAATAATTCATAATGCTGAATTTGATATTGGTCACTTAAACCATGAATTACAATTATTGGGTAAAAAAAAAATTAGTAATAAAGTGGTTGATACACTAATCTTGGCCAGGGATAAATTTCCAGGCTCATCTATTAGCCTTGATGCTTTGTGTAAAAGATATAGAATTGATAATTCTAAAAGAGTCCAACATACAGCATTAATAGACTGTGACTTATTGGCGAAGGTATATATCAACCTTATCGATCAGAAAGAACCAACTCTTGACTTTCAACAAAAAGAGGAAAAAAATCAGGCTTCACAAAATGGGAATATTTTATATTTAAAAAAAGTAATTAAACCTACAGATGAAGAACTTAAAAAACATAAAGATTTTTTAAAGAGAGATCTAAAAAAGAATTTTTTTAATTAAATCTCTCGTTATATAATTTGTTAAAATCAATTTTTTTTTCTAGTTTTATTGATGGGTGTCCTGAGTCGTGAATTAGATTAAGAAAAGAATTTTCCAAGTCTGGATAAATTTTTGTAGGAACATCACATAAAATTATTTTTTGAAGATCCTTCTTTTCTTTTATGTCATCGTCTATTTTTATAATGGTTGCAAAAACTATCTCATAGTAAGATTTTTTTTCATTCGGTTCCTTGTCCTCAAATTTTAAAGTTGTATTAACCTCAATTAATTTATTCTTCAAAGCTTTAGATGTGATGTCTATATTTAACTGATATTTCGATATATTTTCTTTAACAAACAAAAATGTTTCTATATCCTTGGTCTCACTTGATAAATCTTTTATATATTTTCCTAAAATCTTAAATTTTTCTGTCATCGTTATCCTCGATTTCTTCGTATTCTCCATCTATAAAATTATTTTTTTTGTGATTTTTTTTTTTAAATTTATTTGAGAAATTTCCAAAAATAAGCCGTCTGGTTATAGGAAGAATTAATAAAAAACCTAAAAAATCAGTTGCGAAACCTGGTATGATTAAAAGAATTGCAGCAAAGGCAATTGCTGCACCAGATATTATTTCATAAGCTGGAGTTTGATTTTTAACAATTTGCATGAAACCAGATCTAATAGTGTTTAAACCTTCATACTTTGCATAATAAACCCCAATGATTGCAGTTATAAATATCAGTAAAATAGTATTAAACGCTCCAATTTGTGAGCCAATTTTAATAAATAGGTATATTTCTAAAATAGGAATTAATATTATTGATAATAATACTGGGTTCATTTGTCCTTAATGTAATTGTTAGTTGAAATTAATCAACTTAGTAATTACATTTAACTCATGAATTATAGTTTTGAATATATAGACATAATACTTCTTGCAATGATAGCTGGATTTATTTTCTTAAGATTAAGAGGTATTTTGGGAAAAAGAACTGGATTTGAGGGAAAAGCCCCATCACAATTTGAGAAAGTATTAAATAATATTCAGACAGAAAAAAAAGCTGTTATCAAGGAAAATTTTGATGAGGAGGCAAAAGAGGAATTTATAAAGGGCGCAAAAATTGCCTATGAAACAATTATTACTGATTTTAGTGATGATGATAATAAGCTTGTTGCAAGTAAACCTTTACTAAGTAAAAAAATCCACGATCAATTTGAAGATGCTTTGAAGGAAAGAAGTAAAAGAGGACATTTTGCAGAAATAACTTTTATCGGTGTAAACTCTGCAAAAATTAAAGAACATAAAAAAGTAGATAAAATTTTAAATGTTACTGTCGATTTTGTGAGTGAAGTTATAACGTGTATTAAAGATAAAGATAAAAAACTTATTTCAGGAGATCCTGACAAAATTAAAAAAATATATGATACTTGGGTTTTTTCTAGAGATACAAGATCTAACAATCCAAACTGGCAATTGGTAGATACTCTTACGTAATTGAACGATAAACTTTCAGACAAAGATAAAAAAGATTGGAAAGATTTTTTATCTAATGATGAAAAATTGCCCAATAAAGATTTTAAATTAGAAAAAAAAAAAGTTTCAAAAATTAAACATATTGATTTACATGGCTTTACTTTGGACCAAGCAAATAAAACTATCGAAAGATTTATTAATGATTGCTACCAGAATGGTGTTTCTAAAATTATAGTTGTAACTGGTAAAGGATTGCACTCAAATGTAGAAAAAGATCCATATGTCTCTAAAGATCTCAGTATTTTGAAATACTCAGTTCCAGAGTATATTGAAAATAATTTAGAATTAATGAAAAAAATTATAGAAATTAAAGATGCTGAAATTGAGGATGGTGGATCTGGAGCTTTTTATATTTTTCTAAGAAAAAAATTATAAAATAAATTTCGAAAGATCGGTATCTTTTACCAAATTATCTAAATTTTTATTTATAT
Source organism: uncultured Pelagibacteraceae bacterium (assembly GCA_902606445.1). GTDB lineage: Bacteria > Pseudomonadota > Alphaproteobacteria > Pelagibacterales > Pelagibacteraceae > Pelagibacter. The sequence goes on along the minus strand of CACLGJ010000003.1, from coordinate 45,468 downwards.
ATTCTTTGTTTATAATAATCTTTTCTCCAGCTCTATCTGTAGCTGTAAAACTTATATCATCTAAAATTTTTTCTATAATAGTGTGAAGTCTTCTTGCTCCAATGTTTTCAACAGTTGCATTAACCTCAGAGGCTATTTTAGCAATAGTATCAATGCCATCATCTGAAAATTCTAAATCAACATTTTCAGTTTTAAGTAAGGCAACATACTGTTTGATTAAACTATAATCAGGTTCTCTTAATATTCTTTTGAAATCATCACTTGTTAAAGCTTCTAACTCAACTCTGATAGGCAATCTACCTTGGAGCTCAGGTAACAGGTCAGATGGCTTTGCAAGCTGAAATGCCCCAGAAGCAATAAATAATATATGGTCTGTTTTTATTGGACCATGCTTTGTATTTACAGTTGTTCCCTCTATCAAAGGTAACAGATCTCTTTGTACACCTTCTCTTGATACGTCACCACCAACTCTATCTGTTCTTGCTGAAATTTTGTCAATTTCATCAAGAAAAACAATTCCATTATTTTCAGTTGATAGTTTTGCAGCTTTAATAATTTTATCTTGTTCAATTAATTTGTCAGACTCATCATTTATTAAAATTTCATGAGACTCTTTTACGGTCATTTTTTTTTTCTTTTCTTTTGAACCCATAGACTTGCTCATTATATCTCCAATATTTATCATTCCAACATTGGCTCCAGGCATACCTGGTATTTCAAATGATGTACCCCCACCAGTTCCTGTGTCGCTGACTGCAATTTCTATTTCGTTATCATCTAAGTCACCATTCCTAAGTCTTTTTCTAAAACTTTCTCTAGTTGCTAAGCTCGCTTTTTTGCCGACTAAAGCATCTAAAACTTTTTCCTCTGCTGCTTTTTGTGCCTTAGCAAAAACCTCTTTTCTTTTTTTTACTTTTTCCATGGAGATAGCAATCTCAATTAAATCTCTGACTATTTGTTCCACATCTCTTCCAACATAACCAACTTCAGTAAATCTTGTGGCTTCTACTTTAACGAAAGGTGCCTCGGCAAGTTTGGAAAGCCTTCTTGAAATTTCAGTTTTACCTACACCTGTTGGTCCTATCATTAGAATGTTTTTAGGTAAAACTTCGTTTTTCATTTCACCCGTAAGAGCTTGCCTTCTCCATCTATTTCTTAATGCAACTGCAACTGCTTTTTTTGCTTTATTTTGACCAACAACAAATCTATCTAATTCTGAAACTATTTCTCTTGGAGATAAAGAACTTACTAAAGATTTCTCTTCTTTTTTATTTTTTTCTTTCGGATGCAAAGGTGTTACGTTTGAGTTATCCATTATATTTTTTCAACTTTTACATTTTCATTTGTGAAAACACAAATATCAGCTGCAACTTTTATCGCTTTTTTTGCAACTTCCTCAGCAGACATATTTCCTTCCATTAAGACTTTACCAGCTGCCAAAGCATAATTTCCACCTGATCCAATCCCTATAACATCTCCCTCAGGTTCTAACACATCCCCAGTTCCAGAAATTATATAACTATTATTTTTATCACCAACCGCCATTAAAGCCTCTAATCTTCTTAAATATTTATCCGTTCGCCAATCTTTTGCAAGTTCTACAGCAGCTCTAGATAAATTTCCTGCATGTTTCTCTAATTTACCCTCTAATCTTTCAAATAACGTTAATGCGTCAGCAGTAGATCCAGCAAAACCAGCTACCACATCTCTTTTTTCAATTTTCCTTACTTTAGAAGCTGTGCTTTTGACAACAGTATTTCCCATACTAACTTGCCCATCACCCGCAACTACCACTTCATTATTTTTTCGCACTAAAACAATTGTTGTCATAATCAATAAATGGTAACTATTTTTGATACTTCAAGTGTTGATACTGATATTGATATACTAAGATTTAATATGTATACCTCTAGAAATATGGCTAGAAAAGGAAAAGTATCTCGAAAAACAAAAGAAACCAGTATCAATGTTGAGGTAAATATTGATGGTAAAGGTAAGTATCAAATTGACACTGGCATAGGTTTCTTGGATCATATGCTAGAACAATTATCTAAGCACTCACTTATAGATTTAAAAGTAAAAGCCAAAGGAGATACTCATATTGACCTTCATCACACAACAGAAGATACAGGAATTGCAATTGGTGAAGCTTTAAAAAAAGCTGCTAAAAAATTTGTTGGCATTAAAAGATATGCACATGCAATGATACCAATGGATGAAACATTATCACGTGTAGCAGTGGATGTCTCCAACAGACCATATCTTATATGGAAGGTAAAATTAAAGGTTGAGAAACTTGGAGAGATGGATACTGAACTATTTAAAGAGTGGTTTCAGGCTTTCTCACAATCTGCTGGTATTACTTTACATATTGAAAATATTTATGGTGATAATAGCCACCATATTATCGAATCTTGTTACAAAGGCCTTGCAAGATCATTAAGAGCTGCATTAGAGATGGATCCAAGAAACAAGAAGAGCATTCCATCCACTAAAGGCTCATTATAAGTTTAATGAACGTCACAATTGTTGATTATAATTCGGGCAATATAAGCTCGGTCATAAACTCTTTTAAGGAGGTTGCTAAAGATAAAGTAAATATCGAGGTAACCTCAGATATAAATAAGATTAAATCAAGTGATAAAGTGGTCTTACCAGGGCAAGGTTCATTCAAAAGTTGTGTTGAAGCCTTAAAAAATATTTATGGTCTTACAGATACACTTAACGAATTTGCAATAACTAATAAAAAACCTCTTCTTGGAATTTGTGTTGGGTTACAAATGTTTGCTGATGTCGGTTATGAGGAAACTGAAACAAAAGGGTTAGGCTGGATTTCAGGGAAGGTATCAAAAATAGATAATCAAAATGGAAAATTTAAACTTCCTCATATAGGCTGGAACCAAATCAATATTGTTAAAGAAAGTAAAATTTTTCAAAATATAGAGAATAATTCTCACATGTATTTTGTTCACAGTTATGAATTTATTCCAAAAGATACAAGTGTAATTTCAGCTACAACAGATTATTCTTCGAATATTGTTTGTTCAGTTGAAAAACAAAATATTTTCGGAACACAATTTCACCCTGAAAAGAGTGATAAAATTGGACTTAAAATAATTAGTAATTTTATTGATCTGTAAATGAAAATATTCCCAGCAATTGATATTAAAGATAAAAAATGTGTAAGATTAGTCAAGGGAGACTTTGATAAAAAAACTGAATATAAATTATCTCCAGTTGAACAAGCTAGTAAATATAAAGATCATGGGTTTAAAAATTTACATATAGTTGATTTAGATGGTGCTTTAACAGGTGAAACAATAAATATAGATATCATAAAAGATATAGTTAACAAATTTGATTTAAAGGTTGAGGTAGGTGGTGGCATTAGAAATCCTGATAGTATTAAAAAATATATCGATACTGGTGTTGAGAAAGTAATTCTGGGGAGTGCTGCTATTAGAGACAAAAATTTCTTAAAAGAATCGTGTGAAAAATTTCCAAATAAAATTGCTTTAGGTTTAGATGCTAGAGATGGGTATTTATCTGTTTCTGGATGGAAAGAAAATTCTAATCAATTAACTTTTGATTATTTGAAAGAAGTAAATAATTACGGCATTAGTAGATTAATTTACACTGATATAAATCGAGATGGAATGAAACAAAGCCCAAACTTTGATGAAACATCAAAAGTTGCAGAGTTATCAAATTGCCCGGTAATTATATCCGGTGGAGTTACAACAATAAATGACATTAAAAAAGCTAAAAATTTAAAAAATATTGAGGGCATAATAGTCGGAAAAGCAATATATGATGGTGATATTAAATTAGAAGATTTAGCAATGGAATTAAATTAAATGAAGTCTTTTGATTATATTAGTCTTTATCTTTTAGTCATCGCATTGTGTTTAGTAAGTGTAAATTTTTTATATAGAATGTTTTTTTAAAAATGCTTAAAAATAGAATAATACCCTGCTTAGATGTAAAAAATGGTCGTGTGGTCAAAGGAATTAATTTTGTAGATTTAAAAGATGCAGGGGACCCTGTTGAGCAAGCTAAAATTTATAGTGATGGTGGTGCAGATGAAATTTGTTTTTTAGATATTACAGCCTCAAATGAAAATAGAGATATAATTTACGATGTAGTAAAAAAAACCTCAAAAAAGTGTTTTGTTCCTTTGACTGTTGGTGGTGGAGTTAGAACAATAGATGATATTAGTAAACTTCTAAATTGTGGTGCTGACAAAGTATCAATCAATACAGCAGCAGTTCAAAATCCAAATGTCGTAAAAACTAGCTCAAAAAAATTTGGTTCTCAATGCATAGTTGTTGCTATTGATGCAAAAAAAGTTGGAAACAAATGGGAAATCTTTACACATGGAGGCAGAAACAAAACTGATATTAATGCATTAGATCATGCAAAACAAATGGAGGACTATGGAGCTGGTGAATTGCTAGTAACTTCAATGGATAAGGATGGAACTCAAACTGGATTTGACATAGACCTTACTTCTAAAATATCTTCAATTGTAAATATACCAATTATTGCATCTGGTGGAGTAGGAAATTTGCAACATTTAGCAGATGGTATTAAATTGGGTAAAGCGAGTGCGGTTTTAGCAGCCTCAATTTTTCATTACGGAAAATTTAGTATTAAAGAAGCAAAAGAATATTTGTCAAAACAAAATATTCCAATAAGAGCTTAGAGTGAAAAATAATATAAGATACAGAAGTGATATTGATGGATTAAGAGCTGTAGCCGTCATTGGAGTAATCTTATATCACTTAGAAATAAGTATAAATAATAATTTATTATTCCCTGGAGGATTTTTAGGTGTAGACGTATTTTTTGTTATATCCGGATATTTAATCACATCTATAATACTTAAAGAGCATAATATTGAAAAAAAATTTAATTTTTTAGAGTTTTATAAAAGAAGAATTAGAAGATTAGTTCCTGCTTTATTATTTGTTTTATTAACAAGTTTGGTTTTTGCATATTTATTTTTATTACCAATACAGTTTAAGTCTTACATAAATTCATTATTTTCATCGATTTTTTTTTATTCTAACTTACATTTTCACTATACAGGTCAATCTTATGGCCAGTCAATTTTATCAACTCAACCTTTACTTCACACGTGGTCTTTATCAGTCGAGGAACAATTTTATATTTTATATCCTTTGTTATTTATATTTTTTCTCAAAATATTAAAAACTAAAGTTAAATTTATATTTTATTTATTTATTACAGCCTCAATAATTTTTACGTCTTATATGGCTGAAAACCATTCATCATTTAATTTTTATATGATCACAAATAGAGCCTGGGAATTAGCATGTGGTGCTTTACTTTCGATAAATCATTTTCAAATAAAAAAAAAAAGGAGAAATAATTTTTGGAAAATTTTTGGTTTAATATTAATTATATTTTCATTTTTATATTTTGATAGCTCGACCGCTCATCCCTCTTATCTCACATTAATACCAGTTTTGGGGAGTTGTTTGATAATAGATAATTATCACAAGGAGAGTTTTGTTGATAAAATTTTAACAAATCGACTCTTTGTTAAAATTGGTTTGATATCTTATTCACTCTATCTATGGCATCATCCCATCTTATCATTTGGAAAAATTTCGGGATTAACAGAAAATTCAATTTTTTTTAAATTCATATTAATATTAATTTCATTTTTTTTATCAATTTTTACATATACTTATATAGAGAGGTATTTTCGAGACTATAAAAAAATAAATTTTAAAAAGTTATCTTTTATAATTTTATCAATTATATTTTTGTTAATTTTAATAACAGGTCCTTTAATTGAAAAACAAAAAAAAAAATATCCAAAAATTTTACACAATCTATATGAACAAAGGTGGTTTGTAACAAAACAATATCATAAACCTTGTTTCCAAAGAAAAAAATATTTTTGTTTTTTTGGAAATCCAAGTAATCAACATACTGTTTTTTTAATTGGGGATTCTGTGATGGCATCATTACAAGAAGAACTTAGAATTAACTTAGAAGAAAGACGAATAAATTTTATTCCAATGACAAATGCAGGTTGTGATTTTTTAGATTATAAAAAACAAAATAAATTTTGTAATAAGGAAATTCAACTTAATCGTAAAAAAAAGATAAATCAATTTAGAGAATCTACTATCATTATGCATTTAAATTATAAAAATATTGGAAACGACCTTGAAAAAATAACGAGTTTCATAGACAATATTAATAAATATCTTTTATTGGGATATAAAATTATATTAATAAATCCATTACCTCAGTTCAAAGAAAATGTATCTGAAACAATTTATAAAATTTATGAAAAAAATAAGAAAAACTTTTTGAATAAATATAAAAAAAATGAAAAAATAAGCCTAAATCATAAATTTTACTCTGAGCAAACATTAATAATTACTAAAAAATTGAATAAATTATCTCATAAAAATTTATTTTTTATTCATCCAGATAAAATTTATTGTAATACTGAAGGGAATAATGAATGTTTAGCAAATTCATTTAAAAATATTTATTTTACTGATGCGTCACATCTTAGTAAAGTAGGTTCAAAAATGATTAATTTTGATTTAATTAAATTAATAGAAGAAATAAATTATAAAAATTAATGCTTAAAGCTTTAGAAGAAATAGTTAAAATTGCAAGGGAAAGAAAAGAAAAACCCATCGAGGGTTCGTATACAAACAAACTACTTAAGGATAAATCTTTAAGTAAAGCAAAAATACTTGAGGAAATTAATGAACTTATTGATGCAGTAGAAAAAGGTACTAATAAAATACATGAAAGTGCGGACATCCTATATCATCTAATCGTTTACTTAGAGGCAAACGATATCAAAATTGAAGATGTAATGGATGAACTTAAAAAAAGAAGAAAATAGAATTGTTTTTATGAGTTATGATAACGAAAATATATTTGCCAAAATCTTAAGAGGAGAAATTTCTTGTAAAAAGATTTATGAGGATGATTATGTGTTGTCATTTCATGATATAAATCCCCAAAAAAAAATTCATGCACTGGTAATCCCTAAAGGAAAGTATATTGATCTTGATGATTTTAGCCAAAAAGCCTCACCTGAAGAGATGGTTGGTTTATTAAAGGGTATAAATTTAGTTGCTAAAAAACTGGGTATTTCAACGGAAGTAGGGCAAGGTTATAGGGCATTAGCAAATATAAGTGACCACGGAGGTCAAGAGGTTCCTCACTTACACTTTCATTTATTTGGTGGCGAAAAAGTAGGAAAAATGGTCGAGTGACAGAAACTATCGACAGAAATTACTTAGAAATTAAATCCTTAGACTCTTTAATTGAATGTAAAATTCCTGATATTGATCACTCAATCGATCTAGTTAAAACTATTGATTTTCAGATTAATAAATTTTTTTATAAAAATGTAGGAAAAAAATATAGATGGAGGGACCGTCTTATTTGGTCCGAGTCAGACTGGATAAAATATGTTTCAAATTCACAAGTTGAAACTTATTTTTTAAAATTAGCAAATGATCTTGCTGGTTATTTTGAACTAATTATTCATACCAATTCAAAAGAAATTGAAATAGCATATTTTGGATTGTTAGAGGAATATCACAATAAAAAATTAGGAGGCTTCTTACTTTCTGAGGCTATTAAGATATCTTTTTTAAAAAAAAATATTAAAAGAGTGTGGGTACATACATGTACTCTTGATCATAAAAATGCTTTAAAAAATTACTTAGCTAGAGGGATGACAATTTATAAAAAAGAAACTATTAATATTTAATCTAAAGTAGGAAGTTTAAAAAAGTTTTTTTTTAAAGGTTGATTAACTTTTAAAGATGAAATGTAAGTAATAATTAAATTTTGATATACATCTAGTGTTTGCCAGCCTAAAAGATTATAATTCTTTTTATCAAAAAAAATATTAATTTCATTATCGTCCTTAATCATTGTATAATTTATATATTGATCATTAATAACTCTCTCTGAAAGATTTTTTATTTCCTCTATCAAAAAATTTTTATCTAAAATATAATTCAATGGAGTTCTTTTAATTGAATATCGGTAAAAATCACCATTTTTCGTCTTTATAACTAAAGATCTACCATTAGAAACTAAAATCTTATTATTTATATTATTGTAAGTGCAAAAAATTTTTTTGGGATATTCTATTGTACAATTTCCACTTTCAATTTTCCCATTAATATTTTGTTCAAAGTTAAAGTTAAAATTTTCAATATTATTTAAATTATTAATGATATTTTCTTTGATCGAGGCTAACGTAAAATTATTTAAGTTAATTAATAAAAAAATGAATAGTATTTTCTTCATTTAAGAACATCTCTTTTACCAACATGATTTGCTTTACTTACAATTCCATCTTCCTCCATCATATCAATAATTCTGGCTGCTCTGTTATAACCAATTTGTAATTTTCTTTGCAAAAAAGAAGTTGAAGCTTTACCCTCTGATTTAATAATTTCAATTGCTGTTTGATAAAGCTCATCTTTGTCACCATTATTTTTTGGTCCATCATCAATTTCTTTTTCATCAGCAAAGTTTAAAATTTCATCAACATAATCAGGTTCTGCTTGTGATCTTAAAAAATTATTAATTTTTTCTATTTCATTATCTGACACAAAAGGAGCATGAATCCTCAAAACTCTGTTGGCAGATGACATATAAAGCATATCACCTTTTCCTAGTAGTTGCTCAGCACCCTGTTCTCCTAAAATTGTTCTACTATCTATCTTTGAAGTAACCTGAAAAGATATTCTTGTAGGGAAATTAGCTTTAATTGTACCTGTTATGACATCAACACTAGGTCTCTGAGTCGCCATTATTATGTGAATTCCTGCTGCTCTTGCCATTTGAGATAATTTTTGAATATAGTTCTCTATTTCCTTGCCTGCTACTAGCATTAAATCTGACATTTCATCAACGACAACAACAATATATGGCATTGGTAATTTATGTTTTATATTATAGCTATCAATGTTTCTTACGCCTTCTTTTGTCATCAATCGATATCTGCTTTCCATTTCTTTTACTACCCACCCAAGAACTGAGGCAGCTTTTTTTGCTTCAGTGATTACAGGACACAATAAATGAGGAATACCTTCATAAGTAGACAATTCTAACATTTTAGGATCTATTAAAATAAATTTACATTTTTCAGGTGTGTGCCTGTAAAGAAGAGACAAAATTATTGTGTTAATACAAACTGATTTACCAGAACCAGTTGTGCCTGCTATTAACAAGTGAGGCATTGAAGATAAATCACTAATAATTGGTATTCCTGAAATATTTTTTCCAAGGGCTATGGGCAGTTTAATATCTTTTTTTTTAAAATCAGGTTTATTTAATATTTCACTTAAATAAACATTTTCTCGTGAAGCGTTTGGCAACTCAATACCAACTGTATTGCTTCCAGGTATAGTTGCAATTCTTGCCGATTCAGAACTTGTATTTCTAGCTATATCATCGGATAAATTAATAATTTTCGAAACTTTAACACCTGCAGCTGGTTCAAACTCATTTAAAGTGACCACAGGGCCATGACTTACTTTTTTAATGTTACCATTGACACCAAAATCTAATAAAATTTTTTCAAGAAATTTTGGATCACTTGACACTTCATTATCTAAATTTTCTCTTTCTTTTTTTGTTGGAATTTTTAATAAATCTAAAGATGGAAGTTTAAAATTAGTTTTTTCACTTTCTCTAATTTTTTCTGCTTTAATAAAAGGAAGATCTTCTTGAATTAAATTTTTAATTTGTTCTTGGGGTATATATTCACTTATAACTTCACTTTTATCTGTGTAAGGTCTATTTTTATCTTTATTAATAAAATTGACAATTTTTTTTATGAAACTGATAAAACCTTTTATACTGAAATTGATGCTGATTAAAAAAAAAATTACAATTAAAAATACCAAAAAATAATAAGAAACTAATGTTTGAAAACTTAATATTTTACTGAAGAAGATTTGATTTAAATAAAATCCAACAAATCCACCATTTCCATTAATATATAATTCAAAATTATTTTGATAAAAAAAGTCAAAAAAGATGGAACCAAAGATACAATAAAAAATAGAAAAAAAAATATTTTCTATAATTAAAAACAAATCTTTTCTTTTTATGATATTTATTCCTGTGATTAAAAAAGTTATCGACACTAGGAAAGAAGTAATCCCAATTGATTGAAAAAATAAATCTGAAGTATAACTACCCTGGAATTTTAATAAGTTTTTAATTTCAGTATTTTCTGGAAATATAAAATTTGGATCACTTGGAGAATAAGAAATAAGAGCTATAAATAGGAAAACACCAATCAAAGAAATTGACACACCAATAATCTCAATCAATCTATGAATTATAAACTGAGAAGTAATATTAGCTATTTTTTTAATATTCATTTTAATGAATCAAATATAACACTTTGTATCATCTAATTTTTATTGTTAAAATTAATTTGTTATGAAAGTTTGCATCATTGGTGATGGATTGGTTAGTTTAACTTTAGCAAATGTATTAATTCAAAAAGATATATTTGTAGATATTTACAAAACTAAAAAAATTAACTTATACGATCGATCGAGGACACTGGGCATATCTAAATCAAATATCGATTATTTTAATAATGATATTTTAGATATAAGAAAAATTTTATGGAAAATTAATACCATAAAAATATATACCGAAAAAAATATTACAAAAGAGTTACTTAAATTTGATAATAAAGATAGTCAGATTTTCTCAATAATTCGAAATTATCAATTACAAAGATTATTACTCAAAAATTTAAAAAAAAATAAATTTATTAGATTTAAAAATAATCTTAAAATTGAAAAAAATAAATATAAATTAATAATTTATTCTGATTCAAATTACCCATTTTTTAAAAAATTTTTTTCAAAAAAAATAGAAAAAAATTATAATAGTTATGCTTACACAACTATAATTACTCATAAAAAAATTAAAAATAATACTGCATTTCAAAATTTCACAAAAAATGGTCCGATAGCTTTTTTACCACTTTCTAACTCAGAAACTTCAATAGTTTATTCTTTAAGATCTATTAAAAAAAAAAATTTTTTAGAAATGAATACTTTAGCAAATAAATATAATCCGATTTATGATATCAAAAAAATTAACAACTGGAGCAGCTTTAAATTAAAATCCTCAAGTTTAAGAAATTATTATAATGGAAATATTTTAGCCTTTGGAGATTTACTTCATAAAGTTCATCCACTTGCAGGCCAAGGATTTAATATGTCTTTGCGTGATATTAAGTTGCTATCAAATTTAATTGATAAAAGAATAAATTTAGGTTTGGATTTAGATATTTCATTGCATAAGGAATTTCAAAAAAAATCACAAAGTAAAAACTTTATTTTTTTATCAGGTGTAGATTTAATTTATGAATTATTTAATTTAGAAAGTAAAATAAGTCTAAACTTAGTGAATAAATCTATTAATCTTATTGGAAACAATAAAGTTGTTAACACATTTCTTAAAAAATTCGCAGACAGTGGTATAAAATATTAAATTTATTGTAGAGTAGTATTGTTATAATCATCGAAAGTATATGTCGATAATATTTCTGCAATTTTATTTTTTCTTAAATCTAAATTTATAGCCTCTAGTAAAACTTGTTTTTCCTCTAAACTAAACGGTGAAGCCATAGCTAGGGCATTTATTGTTTCGTTTAAGCTTTGCTTTTCTAGTGCCTTCCAGTTGATTATAAAACCTCTTTTTTCAAACAATTGTTTAAGATCTTTAAATATTAATTCAAGATCAGAAAATTTTATGTTTTCTTTTTTTTCATTAAGATCATCTAAATAATCATCAAAATTTACCTCACAATTTCTATAAGGTTTATTTGTGTCATTTTCATTTATAATCTTGAATCTAATAATTCCTTTTAAATCAATTAAGTACCTACCATCATTTGTTTCTTTAAAACTCATAATTTTTCCCAAACAGCCTATTTTATGAAGTGAAGATATTGAAGACGTTTCATCATTAACAGATTTAGGTTGTATCATGCCAATAAATTTATCGTTTTTCATGCTATCATTAATCATTTCAATATATCTTGGTTCAAAAATGTTAAGTGGCACTGTAGTTTTTGGAAATATAATAAAATTACTTAGAGGAAATATAGGAATTATTTTTGGTAAATCTATTTTTTTCATATTAAATAATATCATAATTAATATTGCTTGAATAAAAAAAATTAGCTAACTATACTGTTTTTTAGACGCGGGCATAGCTCAGTGGTAGAGCGTCTCGTTGCCAACGAGAAGGTCGAGGGTTCGACCCCCTTTGCCCGCTCCAAAAAATATGAACGATCTTATTAATAAAAAATGTGTTCCATGTGAAGGAGGTGTAATACCGTTTGATATATCGGAGATTCACAAATACCAAAAAAAAGTAGATGGTTGGAATATTGTAAAAAATAATAAAAATATTTACTTTTTAGAAAAAAATTTTGAATTTAAAAATTTTAAAAAAAGCCAAGTTTTCGTTAATAAGGTTGGAAAAATTTCAGAAGAAGAGGGACATCATCCTGATATTTTTTTTGGTTGGGGTTATGCTAAAATTAATATTACCACTCATGCTATCGAAGGTTTATGTGAAAATGATTTTATTTTGGCGGCTAAAATAGATAAAATTTCTAATGTTTAAAATGTCTTGTTTTTGAGAAAATCAAAACTGTACCAGTCTCATTTGCAAATTTTATTATTTTTTTATCATTGATTGATCCAGAAGGCTGAATTACAGCCTTCACTCCAGAGTTAATAAGCTTTTCTATTCCGTCGATAAATGGAAAAAAAGCATCAGAAGCAGCAACGATATCTGTAGTTGGATTTGTAAATTTTTTCATTTTATCAATTGCTATCTGGCAGCTATCCAATCTACTTGGTTGACCTGATCCAATACCTACAGTAGTTTTATTCGAAGCTAAGACTATCGCATTAGATTTTACATACTTGCAAACATTAAAAGCAAACATCAAATCATTAAATTGAGATTTAGTAGGTTTTTTCTTAGAAACAATTTTGAAATCATTTTTTGTAAATATCTTATTATCCTCTGACTGTATTAAAATATTTTTATTCGCAGATGTAAACTTTAAAAGTTCGTTAGGGTAAAAATTAGAAGCATCTATTAATCTTAAATTCTTTTTCTTTTTTAGAAATTTTAAAGCATCAGCATCAAAGTTATTACCAATAATTACCTCTAGAAATAATTTACTCAATTCTACTGCTAATTTTTTCCTTATCTTAAAGTTACAAGAAACCACACCCCCGAAGGCACTTATTGGATCACAAACTAGAGCTGAATTATAACATTCAACATTGTTCTTTAAAATAGAAACTCCACATGGAGTTGCATGTTTGACTATTGCTAGTCCAGTATTTTTTGGTAGAGATTTAGAAATTGTTAATGCTGCAAAAATGTCATTGTAGTTATTATAACTTAACTGTTTTCCATTTAATTGCTTGATGCTTAAAGATTTATTTGAAGAATAAATAGCACTTTCTTGATGTGGATTTTCACCATATCTTAATTTTTCAATTAGATTACCATAAATAACTTTTTTTTTAGGAAAGTTATTTTTTATGATTTTGTTGAAGTAGTTTGAAATTACAGAATCATAATATGCTGTTTCTGTGAAAGCTATTTGTGACATTTTTTGTCTGAACTTTTGAGATGTTGATCCTTTAAATTTTAAAAGCTCATTAATGAGTTCTTTATACTGAGAACTTGAAGTGATAATGGTTACATCATTATAATTTTTTGCAGCAGCTCTAACTAAAGTTGGTCCTCCGATATCAATATTTTCAATTATTTTTTTATGATTAATTGTGCTTTTTAATGTTTCCTCAAACGGATAGAAGTTAACAATTACTAAATCTATATTTTCATAATTATTATTTATTAAGTCTTTTTGGTGTAATTTGTTTTCTCTTTTATTAAGTATGCCTGCATGAATTTTAGGATGTAAGGTTTTAACTCTTCCACCTAAAATCTCTTCAGATCCCGTATAGTTTGATAACTCTGTGCATACATGTTTTAATTTTTTTATTTCCTTGTAAGTACCACCAGAACTAACAATTTCAATTTTAAATTTTTTTAAAGAGACTAGTAAAGATTTCAGATTTTTTTTATCTGATACCGAAATTAATGCTCTTCTAATTTTTTTCATTAAATTTTATCTAATTGCCAAAAAATATTTTCGTTTTTTTTATTTGTTATACCTGAAATAAAAATGTTTTGATTTTGTGTATTAAAATTTTTATTACCGAAATATATCCCATTATCAATGTTTATGTTAAAATTATCACAGGTAAATTTCCAACCTTCATTTTCTAGCTCAATAAGAATTGCTTTATTATCTTGTGTTTTCATCAGTTTTACATTTGGTTCTAGATGAAATCTTATATCAAATTTTAAATTTGAATTAGAATTTTTGGTTAATATTTTATCTGTGCCTATAAATTTTGATTTTTCAGGGAAATATTCAATATCACGCTCATGAATTGTGTTATATTTTTTACTAAATCCATTGTGTGAGGAACTTATTTTCCAATAATTTTTTTCAAAAACAATATTTTTTTTTAAAATTTTTAAACTATCTTTTAATAAAAAATCATTCTTGCTTTTTTTAAATTTACACGAGGAATTATCATCAATAACAAGAGTGCTATGGGTTGCTGTTGATTTTGATAATTTAATTAATTTTTCATTTGTTCCGACATAATAGCCACAATTGCTAATCAATTTTTTTCCATTTGAAACTATTTCAAAAGAAAGTGATCCTGATTGATATTGTGAGGAAAAATTTACGTATGGAGGCTGTCCAATATCCATGACAATAGAAACTTTTTTATCATTTAATATTGCATATCCCCCAAACTCTTTACTTTCATTTTTAAATTTGTAGCCAAATCTTTTTAGGTAGTTATCAAATTCATGGTTATTAGAAATATTATTACCATTCATCAAAATATCGATTTTTATATTTTGCCAAATAAATGCATATCCTTGACCTAAATAAAAAATAGTTTCATTCACGAAATCTGGGGCTTCAATGTGGGCCTCATTGAACCATTCTCTAATTAAGATAAAATATTTAAGATAGAAAATTAGTTGTTTTATACTTCTTGATTTTGTAAATCCATAATTATCAAAAGAATAGTTAGATATTTTTTTTAATAAGTTTAATCCATAAGATAAATATTTTTTTTCATCTTTGTAACAAAGACCAACCAGAATAATTGCGGCGCAACCAATCATTTTATTGTTAATTTTTTTTGAATTATCTATTTCATTTACTAAATGATTAGTTTGTTTTTGAACCATGCGATTAAATGTATTTAAGAAATCTTTGTCAGCTTCATCTATTGTTAAACTGTGATTAGAAAGCCAAGCTATAAGTCTTTTTGAGATTAAATCAAACTCCCAACTTTCAGAGTCGTACTTATAGTTTTTATCTATCCAATCTTTTAAAATATTTTGTGCTTTTTTTTTTGATGACTTTAAATCAAGAGTAAAAAACCAGTAAAAATTATTTAATCTTTTAAAATTTTTATTATCAATATTTTTATTTTTCCATAAACTTTCTATAGAAATATCACTTAAATTTATTTTTTGTTTTTGATATTTAATTAGTGATGAAAGTAAATGTGGACTTGGTTTATATATTAATTCCTGATAATAGATTTTAGAAATCTTTTTGTCGTAAAAATTTGAGTTCAAATAAATATTTCTAATCTTATTTTTTATATTTTCTATGAATTGAAAAATGAAATTTAAGAAGTTCCTTAAAATCATTAAATTATTTTGATTTTAATAAATCAATATTTTTTTTAATGTCTCCGTTATTACTCTTGAATATTGTAGTACCTGAGACCAGAATATTGGCACCTGCTTCAATTGCAATTTTTGAATTATCAAAATTAATTCCACCATCAATTTCTATGTCAAAATCTATATTTTTTTTAATTTGAATATCTTTTAACTCCTTAATTTTATCTAAAACTTCAGGCATAAATTTTTGACCGCCAAATCCAGGATTAACACTCATGACTAAAACTAAATCAATTTCATTTAGATAATCTTTTATTACATTAACTTTCGTTTTTGGATTTAAAGATACACCAGCTTTTTTTCCAAGATTTTTAATTTTTTTTATTGAATCAATTAAATTGTTGGTTGCCTCTGGGTGAATAGTTATAATATCGGCCCCTGCATCGGAATATGCATCAATATATTTATGTACAGGTGATATCATCAAATGCACGTCAAATTTTATTGAACAATTTTTCCTTAGCGCCTTGATTACAGGCGGACCAATTGTTAGATTAGGAACAAAGTGTCCATCCATTACATCAACATGTATTAAATCAGCACCAGCTTTTTCTAGTCTTTTAATTTCGTTACCTAATTGACTAAAATCTGCAGATAATATTGATGGTGAAATTTGTATTTTTTTCATTTGATACTAAATTTATTAGTATCAACTTTTAAAATTTTATTGAATTAAAAAATTGATAAATCTGTCTTGATATTTCACTTTCGAGTGGAAAAGAAAGCATTCCCATAACTGAATAGCCCAAAAGATATGGCATTAGGTAAAATCTAATCATAAAAAAAAACCAAGCGACATAAAGGGGCACCAGTGGCCAAATGATGAAGGTCGGTGTTACAGGTTTGAAAATTGTTAGGAGCGGATTTGTGAATTTAACAAAAACTCTCATAAAAAAGAATTGAGAGTCTTCTCTTTGGAATATGTTCATTGCAACTCTGCCAACTAAAGTCCACATAATAATTCCAAGAATATAGTCAATTATATAAACTAGAGGATGAAAGTTAGCAGACATTAATGAAATTATATTTGATAATAAAAAGAAATAAAAGGGGCGAAATTAATCGCCCCTTTAAAAAGATTATTTATTTTTGGCTTATTACTTGTGAACCCGCAGGTACTCTAGCATCATCAACCATCTTCTGAATTGCACTACTTGGCTCTGATGTCATTAAAGTAACAATTACCATTGCAACTAAACTTACAGCCGAACCAAAGATACCAAAAGTTAACTGAGTAATTCCTAAGAATCCACTTCCACCATTTCTTACCCAAATTAGGTAAAACAAGCCTGAAAGTAAACCTAGGACCATACCAGCTACAGCACCTTCTTTATTTGCTCTCTTCCACCATACACCTAGTACAAGTGGCCAGAACAAACCAGACATCGCAAAGTCAAAAGCCCATATTACTGAACCTAAGATACCTTGGATCTCCATTGCCGCAATAGTTGCTCCAGCAAAACCAATTACTACAAGTAATACCCTTGCAACAGTTAGTCTTTTAGCAGTCTCTGCTTTCGGGTCTATCATTTTATAATAAACATCGTGAGAGATTGCGTTTGCAATTGCTAGAATTAAACCATCAGCAGTTGACATCGCAGCAGCCATACCTCCAGCTGCAACTAGACCTGAGATTACATATGGTAATCCAGCTACTTCTGGTGTTGCTAATACAACAGCTTTACCAGCCATGAAGAACTCGTTCAATTCAACAGTTCCATTGCTGTTAAAGTCACTAACAAACATCAAATTAGCTGAGTTCCAGTTTTGATACCAATCGATTGCTTGAACTTCTGCAATTGATTTACCGATAATACCTGTTGGTAAGTTCGGATCAATCAACGCAAGTTTTGAAAGTGTAGCTAACATTGGAGCAGATGAATATAGTAGGAAGATAAAGAATACTGACCAACCTACTGATTTTCTAGCTGCTTTTACGCTTGGAGTTGTAAAGAACCTCATCATTACGTGTGGCAATGAAGCTGTTCCCATCATCATAGCTAATGCTAATGAGATGAAAGCCCAAGGTGTTGCGTTAACTTCAGAGTGAGCTTTTGTAATACCAGCTAACCCTTTAGGCACAGTAGCTAAATCAGCAGCTGAGTTTTTAACAAAACCAAACTGTTGTTCTAACTCACCAATTCTAGCAACTTCATCAGCTAACATGAAGTGAGGGAAGAATCCCGCACCAATATTATTACTGATCCAGAATACTGGAAGCAAGTAAGCTATAATTAGCACTATATATTGCGCAACCTGTGTCCAAGTTACCCCTCTCATACCACCTAACATCGAACATAGTAAGATACTTATTAATCCAACATAAACTGCATATTGGAATGGGATATCAAGAGCAACAGATGCAATTGTACCTGTAGCATTAATTTGTGCAGTCACATAAGTAAATGAAGCAACAGTTAAAACTATTACTGCCATTAATCTTGCTGTGTTACCACCGTATCTAGTACCAACGAAATCTGGAACTGTATAACAACCAAATTTTCTTAAGTAAGGTGCTAATAAAGTTGCAACTAACACATAACCACCTGTCCAACCAACAAGCAGTGCCATATATCCGTAACCTTTGAAGTAAATACCACCTGCCATTGCAACGAATGATGCACCAGACATCCAGTCTGCTGCTGTCGCCATTCCATTGAATACAGTTGGTACTGATCTTCCAGCTACATAATAATTACTTGCTTGAGCTGTCCTAGATAGCCAACCAATTATTGCGTAGATGGCTACTGTGAAGGCAACAAAAGAAATACCTATTGCTTTTGCTGTCATACCCATCTGTTCACCAATTGCCATTATAATTATGAAAGCTATGAATCCTCCTGTATAGATTCCATAAATTTTTGGCAAGTTGTCTATAAAATTACCTTTAATCATTAATCTTCTCCTCTTTCTGCAAAGCCGAATTCTTCATCAATTTTTTCCTGTCTACCTGCAAACCAAAAAATAAGGATTACAAAGAAGCCAAGAGAACCTTGACATGTGAACCAATAAGTTAATGGATATCCAAACGGACCAGTAACTGTATTCATTTCAGCTCCAAAAAGGAAGATACCCATCGAAAATATAGCCCAAAGCGCTAATGTAACTATTAGCAAACCTTTGGTCTTTTCCCAATGTTGTGCATTTTTTGCCATGTATACCTCTCTCTTTATAGTTATAACTTGGAAAACCATAACCATTCTGAGATAGATTAAAAGTGTAAAAAAGGTGCATATTAGGTTAATTTTTGCCTTATTTTCCAATAAAAATAGGAATTTATGATAAAAAAAAAATTTACCTGGAGAGATTTATCATTAAATGATTTTAAAATTTACTTATTTTCATTGTTTAAGGCTTTTATTCCCAAAAAAAAAATTAAAAATTTGGAGGACATAGAAAATTTTATTCAAACAAAGTCGGCTTGGGTATCTCAAGTTACACTTTATAGTTATTTAAAAACTAGAATGGGCACAAGATATGTTCTTCATTTTGATAATGATCAATTTATGGAGTCAGTTAATCAAGCGAAGTGGAATATTTATGCTGTGGCCTTACAAGATCTTAGTTTTTTTGTATTTTCATATTTGAAGGTTAATTCAAATTTTCAAGAAATGAATAAAGTAAAAGAGATTTTTTTCAATATTTTAGATGATGAAACTAGTAACAACATGCCTTTAGAAATTATTGAGGAAGCAAAAAAAACTTTTGAAGAGAGATTTAATTTAGTTAAGTGGGACAGTTACTACAATGATCTCCCTTTTAATCCTAGTGCTCTATCTTTATATAAATGGGCTCCAATTGCTGAGGAGTTAAAGAGTCTTGATAGAAAAATTGTTTTAAATTCAGTAATTTTAAAATGGGATATAATTAAAAAAGAGTTTAAAGAAAGAATTAAATTTTAATTGTTTTTTCTGTTGTCAACCAAACCTTGAACTACACTAGGGTCAGCTAAAGTTGTGGTGTCTCCTAATTGTCCGTGTTCATTAGCAGCAATTTTTCTTAAGATTCTTCTCATAATTTTTCCAGATCTTGTTTTTGGTAATCCAGGAGTAAAATGGATCAAATCTGGTGTTGCTAAAGGACCAATTTGTTTTCGTACCCAAAGTTTTAAATCTCTTTCTAATTCTCCAGTTTCCATTTCACCTGCGTTTAAAGTAACGTAACAATACAGACCATTCCCCTTTATATCATGAGGGTAACCAACCACTGCAGCTTCAGCAACTTTAGGATGAGCAACAAAAGCACTTTCTATTTCTGCTGTACCAAGGTTATGTCCCGAAACAATTATTACATCATCGACTCTTCCTGTAATCCAGTAATAACCATCTTTATCTCTTCTACAGCCATCCCCTGTAAAATATTTTCCATCGAATTGTGAAAAATAAGTATCAATAAATCTCTGATGATCACCATAAACAGTTCTCATTTGTCCGGGCCATGATTGAGAAATACAAAGTCTTCCTTCTCCTGGTCCTTTTATTTCTTTACCTTCTTTGTTTAATAGAACAGGTTTAATTCCATAAAATGGTTTAGTGGCTGAGCCAGGTTTTAAAGGTATAGCACCTGTTTGAGGAGCTATCATTATTCCTCCAGTTTCAGTTTGCCACCATGTATCAACTATTGGGCATTTCTCATTTCCAATAGTTTTAAAATACCACATCCATGCTTCAGGATTAATTGGTTCCCCAACTGTGCCTAGAAGTTTTAGTGATTTTCTTGAGGTTTTATTTACCGGCCCATCTCCTTCTCTCATCAATGCTCTAATTGCTGTGGGAGCTGTATAGAATGTATTTACTTTATACTTGTCTACTATTTGCCACCATCGAGAACTATCAGGATAATTTGGTATCCCTTCAAACATTAAAGTTGTAGCGCCGTTTGAAAGTGGACCATAAATAATATAACTGTGTCCTGTAACCCAGCCGATGTCAGCAGTACACCAATAAATATCTTTTGGTTTGTAATTAAAAATATATTGATGTGTCATGGATGCATAAACCATGTAGCCACCAGTAGTGTGTAGTACTCCTTTTGGTTTTCCAGTTGAACCTGATGTATAAAGAATGAATAAGGGATCCTCTGCATTCATTTCTTCTGGTTCACAATTAGAAGAAACATCTTTTATAAGATCGTGATACCATATATCCCTATTTTTATTCCAGTTAATTTCATTCCCAGTTCTTTTAACTACAATACATTTTTTTACATTAGGACAGCTCAACAGTGCATCATCAGTTGTTGCTTTAAGTGGAATTGTTTTTCCACCTCTAACACCTTCATCTGCTGTAATAACATATTCAGACTCACAATCATTAATTCTGCCTGAAATGGAGTCAGCAGAAAAACCTCCAAAAATAATTGAATGAACTGCACCAATTCTTGCACAGGCTAACATTAAAATAGCTAACTCTGGCACCATTGTTAAATAAATTGTAACCCTATCCCCTTTTTGTATTCCAAGTTTTTTAAGACCATTAGCTGCTTTTGATACTTTTTGATGTAATTGTTTATATGAAATTTTTTGATTATCTTTTGGGTCGTCTCCTACCCAAATTATTGCTGTCTTGTCCTTTTTATCTTTGAGGTGCCTATCGATACAATTTGCTGAAGCATTTAAACTACCATCGTGATACCATTTTATCTTTACTTCTTTTGAACTATATTTTACATCCTTGATCTTTTTATAGGGTTTTATCCAAGTTATTCTTTTTCCCTCTTTTTTCCAAAAATCAATATTGTTCTTTATTGAGTCGCTATATTTTTTTTGGTAACTAGATTTATTTACAAGACTAGCCTTAACCCATTCAGGTCTTGTTTTTATAATGAACTCAACTGGTTCACTGGATTTATTTTTTTTTTTAATTTTCTTAATTTTTCTTTTAGTAACTTTTTTTCTAGCTGTTTTTTTACTTTTTCTTTTAGTAACTTTTTTTTTAACTCTAGCTTTATTTTTTTTCTTTTTTTTTGGCATATAAAAATGTTTAAAATTAAACTTTACCCATCTTATTTATAATTTTCCAGCTTTTAGAGTCTATAGGCATCACAGATAGTCTACTTTGCTTAATTAAAGATAAATGGCCTAATTTCTTCACTTTTTTAATCTCCTCAAGAGTTACTTTTTTTTCAAGTTTTTTTAAATATTTAACAGTTACAGCAACAAACCTACCAGATTTATCAGTTTTATCGATATATGCTTCTTTTACCACTTCTATAATACCAACAATTTCTTTTCCAATATTTGAATGATAAAAAAAACACTGATCCCCTTTTTTCATAGATTTTAAATATTTTGCCGCTTGATAATTTCTAACCCCATCCCATGCAGCACCTTTAGACCCAGTTTTTTCTTGCTGTTCAAAAGACCAAACATCAGGTTCAGATTTTACTAGCCAATACTTCATTACAGTTTGACACCTGAGCCTTTTAGGAAAATTGCTTTTTCGTCTAATGGCCAACGTGGTTTTGCAGGATAGTCTAAATAATTGAATTGTTTCATCTTAAATTTTTCTAGCCCCACCATTGCAATCATAGCAGCGTTATCACCACATAAATTAATTGGTGGGAAAATACTTTTATAATTATTTTCAATACAAAGCTTTGCTAACATAGTCCTAATTTTTTTATTAGCAGCAACTCCTCCAGCAACAACAAATGTTTTATTCGAAATTTTTTTGTTTTTCTCATATTCATTAAAAGCATTTTTAGTCTTCTTATACATAATATCTAAAATTGTTTTTTGGAAAGATGCAGCAATATCAAACTTATCTTGTTCATTTTTAATATTTTTACTAATTTTTAATATTGCAGTTTTTAATCCAGCAAAAGATAAGTTGCATCCTCCTCTGTTAAATATCGGCTTAGGTAATTTATATTTATTAGGATCACCTTTTTCAGCTAAAATTTCAATTTTTGGGCCTCCAGGAAATTCTATTCCTAATAATTTAGCGGTTTTGTCAAATGCTTCTCCAAGTGCATCATCGATAGTAGTTCCTAATCTTTTATAAACCCCTATATTTTGAACTGACAAATATTGAGAGTGCCCACCTGAAATTAATAATAACAAGTATGGATAATTTAGATTTGAATTTAATTTAGGGCTAAGTGCATGGCCCTCTAAATGATTTACTGAAATAAAAGGGATATTCATTGCTGATGCAAATGATTTACCAAAACTGAGACCAACAGACAAACATACAATTAATCCAGGCCCAGCTGTGGAGGCCACAGCATCAATCTCCTCTACCCTTAAACCACTTTCATCTATTGCATTTTGAACAATCTGGTCAATTTTATTTATATGAGCTCTGGCTGCGAGCTCAGGCACAACGCCTCCAAATTTTTTGTGGACTTCAACTTGACTGGATACAATGTTTGATAAAATTAAAGGTATTCCTTGATCATTTTCAGTTATTATTGATGCTGCTGTCTCATCACAGCTTGATTCAATCCCTAAAATTATTGGCTTTTTGCTCATTCAAATAGTTTCTATTAATAGTACAATCTCATTACAAGTATGAAAAAAGAAAAAATTATTATTGGTTCTAGAGGCAGTAAATTAGCACTTATTTATGCTCAAAATGTTAAAAATAAGATTTTAGAAGTTTCTGGTTTACAAGAAAATCAAATACTTATTAAAAAGATAGTTACCAAAGGGGATCAAGTTGATGACAAAAGACTTTCTGAAGTGGGAGGCAAAGGATTGTTTTCTAGTAATATTGAAAAAGAACTTTTAGATAGCAACATAGATATTGCAGTGCACGCACTTAAAGATATGCCTGCTAAAGAGACAAAAGGTTTACTATCAAACTTTTTTTTAAAGCGAAATGATCCTAGAGAAATCTTAATAAGTAGAGATAAGAATAAACTTGAAGATTTAAAGTCCAAATCTGTAATTGGAACTTCGTCTTTTAGAAGAGAGTTTCAAGTTAAACGATTAAAAAAAGATATTTCATGTAAACTGCTTCGAGGTAATGTTGAAACCCGATTGAGAAAACTTAAAGAAGGATTATATGATGCAATTATTCTTTCACGCGCAGGTATCAAATCTTTAGAATTAGAAAAAGAGATAACACAAACATTTTTGATTAGTGAAATAATTCCTAGCGTAGGTCAGGGGATAATTTGTTCACAATGTAGAGAAAAAGATTTAGAAATTATTAAAATATTAAATAAGATTAATAACTTTGACACATTTAAGTGTGCAGTCGCTGAAAGGGATGTATTAAAGATTTTAGAGGGAGATTGCGAAACTGCAGTGGGAGCTCATGCCAGCTTAAAAGATGATAAAATAATTCTTGAAGCTGAGCTTTTTTCTTTAGATGGTTCACAAAGATTTTATGAAAAGGAAATTAGGGATGTTAAGGAATTTGATAAAATAGGTTTAGAAATTGGCAAATATTTGAAAAAAGAATCAAAAGGAAATTATAAAAAATAAAATGCATATACTTTTAACGAGACAACTTGAAGATTGTTCGGAATTAATTGTTCGCTTTAAAAAGCTTGGCCACATAGTTTCTCATTTGCCTTTATTAATTGTTGAGAAAATTTCTTACAATCATGAGTTATTTAATGGTTGTAAAAGTATTATTTTTACCAGCGCAAATGGAATTAAATTTTTAGAAACAAAAGATATAGATAAGAATATCAAATGTTTTTGTGTTGGGCTCGCTACTGAAAAAAAAGCAAAAAGCGTAGGATTTCAGAATATAATCTCATCCGAGGGAAATGTAAGAAATCTTAAAGAACTAATTTTGCAAAATCATGATCCATCAAGTGGAAAAATTGTTTATGTGAGTGGTAAAGTTATTTCAACAGATTTAGATCACCAATTAATTAATGAAGGCTATTCAGTAAAAAGAATTATTAATTACAAAACTGATCATAATAAAATTTTTGATGAAAAGTTTGTAAAAAGTTTAAAGCAAAATGTTCCTAATATTGTGTATATTTATTCATATAATAGTGCGCTTAGCTTTTTAAATTTTATTAAGAATGAAGGACTGGAAAGCTTTTGGATGGACACAAATTTGATGTGTATGAGCGAAAAAACCTCATCAATATTGAACGAAATTAAGTGGAAAAAAATATTCCTTTTTAATCCTGGAGAAGAAGAGTTTTTGTTATATAAAATTTGATTATGGAATTAATAAATAATTTTTCTGAAATATTTTTATCTGTATGGAATAAAGGAATCTTAGGAGTTGATATTTTTCAAATTTTGATAGGGATAGGAATATTTTTAATATTTTTAATCTTTAGAGGATTAATAAGTAAATTAATAATTAAAAAATTAGAAATCATTTCAAAAAGAACCACAAATAAATTAGATGATACATTTGTCCAATCTCTTACAGGACCCGCAAGATTTTTACCTATAGTTCTGGGTTTTTTTATCTCAAGCTATTACATGACCTTTTCAACGGAGGGAAGAGAAGTAGTAGATACAATAAATAGAACTTTAATAACCATTTTAATTTTTTGGGTAATCCATCAGATCATCGAACCAGTTTCATATATTTTAAGTGGATTAGATAAACTTTTAACCAGAGAACTTATTGGTTGGATAATAAAATCCCTTAAGATTTTAATTTTCATTTTAGGTTTGGCAGCGGTGTTGGAATTATGGGGAATTAAAATTGGTCCTATCATAGCTGGACTTGGTTTGTTTGGTGTCGCTGTTGCACTTGGGGCGCAAGATTTATTTAAAAATTTAATTTCAGGAATTTTAGTTTTAGTTGAGAAGAGATTTAAAATTGGTGATTGGATATCTGTTGATGGCATTATAGAGGGTATAGTTGAAAAAATTGGTTTTAGATCAACAACTATAAGGAAATTTGACAAATCACTTGCCATTATTCCAAATTTTCAATTTGCTGAAAATGCAGTTGTGAATGTTAGCGAAACCTCCAACTGGTTAATAAGTTGGATTATAACACTTCAATATGACACTACAGTTGAACAATTAAAAATAATTAGAGATGAAATAGAAAATCATATTAATACAAGCGAAGATTATAATACCTCAATTGGAGTTGCTGTAAGAGTTGATAAATTTTCAGATAGCTCGATAGATATGTATGTAAGATGTTTTACAAAGACAGGTAGTTGGAATAATTGGTTAAATGTTAAAGAAAAACTAGCAATCGCAATTAAAGAAATCGTTGAAAAAAATGGTGCAGCTTTTGCTTTCCCAAGTCAGTCTATTTATGTGGAAAAGAAATGATTGCAATTTTTTATCTGATATTACAGATACTTAAACTTTATTCTTACGTTGTAATAGCTAATGTTATTATTAGTTGGCTGGTTGCATTTAATGTTTTAAACACTCAGAATAGATTTGTTTATTCTATACTAGAGCTTACTTATAGACTGACAGATCCATTTTTAAATAGGATTAGAAGGTTTTTACCTAACTTAGGGTCTTTAGATATATCACCAATAATCCTTCTTTTATTAATTTGGTTTGTTGAAATTTGTTTGAAAATCTATATTGCTCCTTTAATATTTTAGTTATTATGATTTTGATTGATGGTAAAAAAGCTGCTGCAGAATTAAGAAATGAATTAAAACATGAAGTTTCTGCATTAAAGGAAAAGTTTAATAAAGTTCCTGGACTAACTGTAATTTTAATTGGTGATTTAACTCCAAGCCAAATTTATGTAAGAAATAAAGAAAAATTTGCAAATGAGGTTGGTC
Organism: uncultured Pelagibacteraceae bacterium; assembly: GCA_902606445.1. Classification (GTDB taxonomy): domain Bacteria; phylum Pseudomonadota; class Alphaproteobacteria; order Pelagibacterales; family Pelagibacteraceae; genus Pelagibacter. The sequence continues at coordinate 18,888 of CACLGJ010000003.1, read as the reverse complement.
TAAAATCTGAGGTTATTAAATATCCTGATACAGTAGAAGAAAAAGTTGTATTAGATAAAATTAAAGAACTGAATCAAGATGATACTGTTTCAGGCATTTTGGTGCAATTGCCTCTTCCAAAACATATTGATAAGCAAAAAGTTATAGAAACTATCGATCCGTCAAAAGATGTAGATGGTTTCCATCCAATGAGTGTAGGAAATTTGTCATCTGGTTATGAAAGCTCAGTGCCATGCACTCCTCTTGGATGCTATTTATTAATAAAAAAGATTGAACCAAATTTAAGTGGAAAAAAAGCAGTTGTTGTAGGCAGATCTAATTTAAATGGAAAACCAATGACTCAACTTCTTTTAAAAGAGAATTGTACAGTTACAATTACTCATTCCAAAACAAAAGACTTAAAAGCGGAGTGTTTAGAGGCAGATATTATTGTTGCAGCGGTTGGTATTCCAGAACTTGTGAAAGGCGACTGGGTAAGAAAAGACGCTATTGTCATAGATGTTGGTATAAATAAAACTGATAAAGGTATAGTTGGAGATGTTGATTTTGAAGAAGTTTCAAAAAATGCAAAAGCTTTAACACCCGTTCCAGGTGGAGTGGGCCCAATGACAATCGCTTGTTTGCTTAAAAATACAATTGACTGTTTCAAAAGATCGCAAAATTAATATTTAATTCAATTAATTTTTTTTGTTAAGTTAGTTTATGAAAAAACCAAAATATCCATACAGAATAGCAATATTAATGGCTATTCTTACCATTCCTCCAATAGGTGCTACACAATTGGGATGGTATTTATATGATCAGCAAACCGGTTTTGATTATGGCATGATTGTTGGAACTTTTTCAGTTATATTTGCTGCTTGGTTAATGTATGAAAAGAATTGGAGAGAGGATGATGAGGATTAATTTATGGAAAAAATAATTTTTTTTGGTTTGGTAATACCAATTTTTGTATTTGTTCTTTATTTAGGTGGGACAGCTATAATGAATGGTTTTAGCGCCAAGAGTGCTAACAAATCAATAGATAAAGAAGAGGAAGATGCGAGCGAAATAAAAGATAGTGATGCTAATTCAAATCAACTTAGTAATGAATTGAATGAATTGAATAAGCTTTTGAAAGATGGTGTTTTAACACAAGAGGAATTTGAAAAAGCAAAAAAAAAAATTTTAGAAAATTAATTTTTTTCCATTAACCACAAGCTATTTTTTCCAAGAAAATAAATCTTTCCATTTTTGGGGTGTACTTTTATATCTCTTATTCTACCAATCTTATTCCTAAAAATTATATCTTCTTTTATGTTTGATAAATCACTAAATATCAATTTCCTTAGAGATTGATCTTTAAGCGAAGTAATTAAAGCATGTCCATTCCATTCACTGAACTCTTTCCCATTGTAAATTGTGATTGCACTTACAGCTATAGAAGGAACCCAATAGTGTATTGCTTTTGTGAAACCTGGTTTCCATTTAGGGCCAATAGGTATACCCGAATAATTTTTTCCTCCCCATCCCAAAATTTTCCATCCATAGTTTTCACCCTTTTTTGCTTCACCAAACCAATCACCTCCCTTTGCACCATGGTTGCTCATATAAATTTTTCCATCAAAAGGGGATAAGGATAAACCCTGAGGGTTTCGAATTCCAATTTGATAAATTTCAGGAAGCCAATTTGAATTACCTTCAAATCTAGGATTATCAATAGGAATACTTCCATCTAAATTAATTCTTATAATACTTCCAGGATGATTAGTGGGGTCTTGCGCAATCATACCTTGCCCTCTTTCCCCAGCAGATGCAAAAAGATAATTATCTTTAATTACCAATCTTGAGCCAAAATGATAACCTGAATCTATTGGAGGCTCAGCTTGAAAAATATTCTTAAAGTCTAATCTGATTTTATCAAATTTTGTTTTTGCAATAGAAGTACTTGATTTCCAATTACCTCTATTTTCAGAATAGGAAATATAAACAAAATTATCTTTAAACAGAATATCTAATAATCCCCCTTGACCATAATCCAAAAAATTTAGATTATGCTCAACTTCAGAAATTTTTTTAGACTTTATATTAATGATTTTTATTTTCCCACTTTTCTCAGTAACAATTAATTCATTTTTGTTAATAAATGATGATCCCCATGGATTTTCAAGATCAGTTATTTTTGTAAGTTTATAATCTTCAGCTAAACTAAGAGATGAAATATTAAAGCTTAGTAAAAGTATTATGAAAAACTTTTTCATAATACTTAAAAAACTACTTCAAAACCTTCAAAGTCTGGTGGTCCTAAATATAAGTCTCGGTGTTGAGCGGCATTTTTATGAGCTAACCTAAATGCATCTGATTTTGTCCAATTAATGAAATCTTCTTTTGAGTCCCATGTACTATGAGATGAATACAATGAATGGTTTTCATTTTTATCACCCTTTATTAAATTAAAATTTTTGAAACCTTTAACTCCATCTAAATGTGTATCCCTGTTCTTCCATACATTTTCAAACTGGGTTTCCTTACCTAAAACAATTTTAAATCTATTCATTGCTATATACATAATTTAACTAAGATAACTTTGATCTTCCCCCATCTACAGCAATGATTTGGCCTGTTACCCAAGAGCTATCTTCTGAAATTAAAAATTTAGCAAGAGAAGCAGAGTCTTTTCCTTCACCCAATCTTTTAAGTGGATGAGCTTTTGCTATACCATCTGCTAGTGCTTTATTTTTTAACATTGGCTCAGCAATTTTGGAATATGTTAGACTAGGAGCTATGCAGTTGACCCTGATGTTTGGTGCAAATTCAGCTGCTAAAGAAACAGTTAATCCTTCAACGGCAGCCTTTGTAGAAGCTATTATTGCATGATTAGTAAATCCTCTTTGGGCAGCTACTGTTGAAAATAAAACTACCGAGCCTTTATTTTTTTTTAAGCTTTCTTGGTATCCCTTGATAGCTTCAACCGCAGAATAAAGATTTAGTTTCATGCATTTAATAAAATCTTGTTCTGTAACCATTCTTAAGGGTTTTAAATCAATTGAACCTACGCAATAAGCAACTCCCTTTGTTTCTGGAGCATCGCTTTTTACCTTATCAATAAATCCATCTTCTAAAACATCAGCCACTGTGGATGTACAACCTAGTTTGTCAGAAATATTTTTAAGTTCATCTTCATTTCTTGCAACTAAATGAACATTATTTCCTGAACTTACTAATTGTTCTGCTAAACTTGATCCGATTGAACCTGTCGCACCAAAAACAATATATTTTTCTGACATAAAAAATTTTATTAGTTATATTTAATCATGAAGTTATTTTTTATACTTGGTAATCAATTATTTCCATTAAAATACCTCGACCGCTTCAAAAAAGACCATATATTCTTTATGGCAGAAGACAATGGTTTATGTACTTATGAAAAACATCATAAGCAGAAAATACTATTATTCTTGTCTTCCATGCGATCTTATGCGGATAACCTCAAAAAGAATAAATTTAAATTAGATTATACAAAAATTGAAGACAAAGTATTTAAAGATGATTACTTTAAAAAATTAAAAAAGATTATTAATTCAAAAAAAATTAAAGAGATTTCTAGTTTTGAAATCGAAGATAAGTTTTTTGAAAAAAAGATTTCTCAATTTTTAAAAAAAGAAAAAATTAATTGGAATATTGTTCAAACTCCTATGTTTTTAAATTCAAGAGATGAATTCAAAAATTACTTAGGAAAATCCAAAAGACCTTTTATGGCAACGTTTTATAAAGAGGTTCGAAAAAAATCAGGAATATTGATGGGCGCTGATGGAAATCCAATTGGAGGAAAGTGGAGCTTTGATGAAGATAATAGAAATAAATTACCAAAGGATATTTCAATACCAAAATTTCCTAAAATTAATGAAACCAATCATACAAAAAAATTAAAGCCTATCGTAGAAAAATTATTTAAAGATCATCCAGGTAGTACAGAAAACTTTTGGCTAGCAACAGAATTTGATGACGTAGTTAAACTATTAAATTTTTTTATAAAAGAAAAATCAAATTTGTTTGGTGACTATGAAGATGCAGTAAATCAAAAAGACAACATTTTATTTCACAGTGCATTAAGTCCTTATATCAATTTAGGTTTAATAACTCCTGAATTTATTATTCAAAAAGTTTTAGATTTTCATAAAAAAAATAAAATAAGAATGAATTCTTTAGAAGGTTATATTCGCCAGATAATTGGTTGGAGAGAGTTTATGAGAGGAATTTATCAAAGTTATTCAGAGGTAATGGAAACCAAAAATTTTTTTAAACAAAATAGAAAAATGAAAAAGTCTTGGTACGATGGAACAACAGGTTTGCCACCATTAGATTATGCAATCAAGAATGCATTAAACCATGGTTGGTCCCATCATATTGAAAGACTCATGATTTTATCTAACATTATGAACCTTTGTGAGATTAAACCAAACGTAGTTTATAAATGGTTTATGGAAATGTTTGTAGATTCCTCTGACTGGGTAATGGTACCAAATGTTTATGGCATGGGATTATTCAGCGATGGTGGAATATTCGCAACCAAACCTTATATCTGCGGATCCGCTTATTTTATGAAAATGATGGATTTTAAAAAAGGAGAGTGGTGCAATACAATGGATGGTCTTTATTGGAGATTTATAGATCGGAATAGAAAATTTTTTTTAACAAACCCTAGACTATCAATGATGGTAAGAATTTTTGATAAAATGAAAATGGATAGAAAAAAATTAATTTTATCTGAGGCTGATAAATTTATCAAACAAAATACAATTTAATGAGAAAAGAAAATTTATCATCTAAAACCTGTCCAGTTTGCAAAAGACCTTTTAATTGGAGAAAAAAATGGAAGTTAAATTGGGAAAAAGTTAAATATTGTTCAAAAAAATGTTCAAGTAAAAAATATGTGAATTGAGATAATGAAATATTTAAAAAAACTGATAATTTTTTTTGTAATTACAATACCAACTTATTCAAGCGCTGGTTTTTTTGAGGATTTATCAAGTATAATCTCTGACAATCCTAAAAGACTTAGTTATGGCGTTTCTGTTACCGACGTAAACCAAGATGGAAATTTTGATTTTGTAGTCACAGGTTTTGGTTATCTTAACCTAGCTTTATCTTATGAAGATGGAAAATTAATTAATATTATAAATCAAAAAAAATTTACAGATGAGTTTAGAAGAACAATTGGTGTGGCTGCATGCGATATAGATAAAGATGGATACGAAGAAATATATTTTCTTAACACTGATACTTATAGTGGCACAAAAAAATACTCAGATAGACTTATAGATTTAGAAAAAGATGAATATATAGATTTATTTGAAATTAAAAAAAACCAGAGAGACCTAAATTTAACCGCTGGCAGATCAGTTGTTTGTGTCGATAGAAAAGGTGATGGAAATTACGGGGTTTATGTTGCTAATTATGGAGGACCAACGAGATTTTACGAATATACTGATGACATAATAGTCGATAAATCTGTTCAATTAAATCTTGCAAAAATAACTGGCGGTCGAGCAGTCGTAGCCGGACATATTGTTTCTGATAAGGTCGATGTGTTTGCTGCAAATGAGAGGGGAGCAAATTTTTTATATAAAAATAATGAAGGTAAATTTTTAGATGTTGCGTACGAATATAGAGTACAAGATATCCTTCAAAACGGAAGAGGAACTGCTTTAACCGATATTTATTACAGAGGAAGATTAGATATTTTAAATGGAAATTGGGGAGGATTTCATAGAGCTTATGTCCTTAAAGATAATATTTTCGAGGATGTAGCAAAGCCACCTTTTGATGAGCCATCAAGAATAAGAACTGTCATTTCAGCTGATTTAGATAATGATGGTTATGATGAAGTATTTATGAATAATATTGGTGAACCAAATAAACTTTTTAAAATATTAGATGATGGTTTGATAGAGCAAATACCATTAGATGTTGGTTTAGAACCAAATGGATATGGAACAGGAGCAGCAGTTGCTGACATAGATAATGATGGCGTTCTAGAGTTATTAGTTTCACACGGGGAAAGTTTTGATCAGCCTTTATCTTTATATAAAGCAAAAATAGCTTTTAACAGTAAATATTTAAGAGTAAGACCTTTGAATAAATATGGAGCACCCGCTAGAGGAGCTACAGTAACACTTATTTCTAATTTAAGAAAACATTCAAAAACTATAGACGCTGGATCAGGTTATCTTTGTCAAATGGAACCAATTGCCCATTACGGAATTAGGAAAAAAGAAAAAAATATAAAAATTCAAGTTAAATGGACTAACGGAAAAACTGAAAAGTTTTCTATCAAAGATTTAAATCAAACAATTACTATAAAACAAAAATAATTAGTTTAAAGGCTGCAATACTCTGTTTATAAAATGAATTACACCGTTTGAGACTTCAACATCTGCTGTTACAACCTCAGCCTCATTTATGTAAACTATACCATTTACTTTTTTGATTTTAATTTCTTCACCGTTAATTGCTTTAAGAATTATCTCATCATTTATTTCTGAAGAGGTAATTTTTTTAGAAAAAACATGTCGACCCAATATTTTTATAAGTTTGTCTTTATTAGCCTCACTTAACAAACCGTAGTACGTTTTTGCACTTATCGCTGCAAATGCATCGTCTAAAGGTGCAAATACTGTAAATGGCCCATTACCTTTTAGATCCTCATTTAGTCCTGATTTAGTAAGTGTTTCATTTAACTTTGTGAATTTACCTACTTCATTTAATTTATCAATTACATTTCCAAAGGTAATTGATGGAATAAATATCATTATTAATAAGTTAATAATTAAAAATAATTTTTTCATTTTTGTAAAATATCCATAAATTTATAATTTAAAAAGTTAATTAAGTGCGACAAAATTTTAAATAAAAACCACTAATTGATGATAACTATTAATATAAAAATTATTTGATTTAATAAGTAAAATATTATTTATTTATCTTTCTTTTTTCATTAAATGAGGTTTTTTAAAAACATATTTATATTTGCAGCAATAAGTATTCTAACTTTATCTTTTTCTAATATTTCAAATTCCTCAGAAAAAAATTATTACAAAGACTTAATTAATGATTGGTCAAGAATTTTTCCAGATCAAAATAGAAACGCCGCAGGTCCAAAATTTTTTAAATACATAATTGATAAGAATATTACTTATGAAGATTTTATTGAATATAACAAATTATATTGTGCTGTTTCTGGATCATTAATTGATCCTAACAGTGAGCCAGATTTTTTATTAGTTAAAGAAAAAGGGACGAACCAAAAAATTTGTGGCAATTACTACAAATGTTGTGTTCCTTGTTCATGTGATATTATGAAGTATTCTGAAGTTCAAAAAATGAAATATCAATTCAAAGATGGGATTAAAGAATTCTTTGTATTTACTATTAAAAATCCTTGCAATAAAGAAGATTTTCCAAACAGAGTAAATAAAGATTATTTTTGTAATGGCGATAAGATTAATAGCAAACAAGTTTTCAGTTTAGATGATCGGATAGTAATAGGATTACTACATAATGGAAAAAGTTGCAAAAAAGATGAGATTGATTTTGTCAAAAATCATCCGATCACCGGTAGGTATTGTGAGTTAAGAAATAATACTCCTATAGAAAATTTACAAACTGGTATGGGTGATATTTTTATCAAACTTGCAAGATAAAATTTTTAAAAGTAGAAGCTTAGATTTATTATAGTTTAATATTGTTAAAAAAATCATTCTAAGCTAACATAAATTATTGAACATTATCATTTTACAACACATTAAAATTGAAGATCCCGGTTATATAAAAGATTTAATGATAGCTGATGGGTTAAATCTACATATAATTGAATTGGATGAAGGCGAAAAAATTCCAAATGATTTAAATAAATTTGATGGAATGTTTTGTATGGGCGGTCCAATGGACACTTTCATGGAAAAAGAATATTCGTGGCTAATTGAGGAGAAAAAAAAGATTAAAGAATTCGTAATTGATTTAAAGAAACCTTATTTGGGTTTTTGCTTAGGCTGTCAGCTATTAGGTGAGGTTGTTGGAGGAAAGGTTGTAAAATCAAGTCCAGCAGAGATTGGAATAATGGACATAAATTTTACTGAAGAAAAAAAACAAGACAATTTATTTTCTAAATTTCCTGATAAAATTAAAAGTTTACAATGGCATTCTTATGAAGTTCAAGGAATAGAAAAAAATAAAGATATTACCTTATTAGCTTCGTCGCCAGTAACTAAATATCAAATTTTTAAGTATCAAAATCATGCATATGGAATTCAATTTCATATTGAAATTAAAGACACAACAGTTAAGGAGTGGGGATGTGTACCAGAATATAAAAAAGCTTTAGAAGATCAATTGGGAGATGGTGCATTAGAAAAATTTGATCAATCAGCAAAAAAAAATATGGAAGATATGAATAATTATTCAAATATTTTATATAGTAATTTTAAGAAGATTTTATGAGTAAAAAAAGAAAAAAATCAAAAAAGAAAAATCCAATGGCAAAATTATTAAGTTCACCAATATTAAGAAACAAAATAATAAAAAATAAAAAAAAAATTTATAATAGAAAAAAGTTTAATTTAGAAAATGAATAATAAAATATTTGAATGGGCAGGTGTTATTACCGCAATATTGTATTCATTATTTGTAGCTATGAATATTGGAATAGAATTTTTTGGATTTTGTTTATTACTCATATCTGCAATTTTAATTGGAATTTGGGCTTATAGGGGTGGTCATAGAGGTATATTATTTTTACAATTTTTTTATGCCACTGCTGGAATCATTGGAATGTTCAGGTGGTTTTAATCAATAGTTTAATTAAAAGTTGAAACTATTTTAGGAATGTAATTTTTAAAATTAAAAAAACCTTTATTACAATATTGCCAAGAATATTGATCAAGTTTTCTATATAAAAAATCTAATTTTATATTTTTAGAATTTATATAATCTAAGTTTTCACCAACATTTGGATACAATCCAATTATTGGTTCATTTATATTTTTAATTTCACTTATATCGATGAGTTCATAATCTATAGAATTATCTTTTAATCTTTGTTCTTGATCAATGATAAGCAGGGATTTAAATTTCTCTACTTTTTCACTTAGCTTAATGGACCTATTTTCATTGTTATTTGAAATTATATAAATTTTTTTAAATTTATTGTTTTGAAAATCAGTGGTTTCAAAAGCGAGATTGTTCTCAAAAATTAATAGATTTTTATCTTCAATATTTGGCGGATTATTAAAATCTTGTTTAATTATTGAGTAAGTTTTTTCGAATACTTTTGGAGGAGCATTTTCATTTAATTTAATATCATTAAATCTGTTATTTGTGAATTTTTTGATATTCCATTCACTTGCTAAATAGTGTTTTCCCTGTGTTTGAACTCCTGCAACCCATCTCCAACCAAGAGTATTTGATGCAGCATCACCATCATAAAGGTGTTGCATAAAAAATTCTGCACCTAGTTGCCAAGGTAGCTCTAATGTAAAAATCCAAATACTAGCAAACCACATTCTGGCGTGATTATGTAAGTAATTGTTTTCCTTTAGTTCATTTACCCATGAATTAAAGCATTGAATATTTGTTTTGCCTTCTATTGCATTAAGATAATTCTGATTATTTTTGAATTCTTTCCTAATTTTATTTAATTCGATCAAATAATCGGACCAAACATTTGGTCTTAATTCTAACCAACCCTTCCAATAGGTTCTCCATAAAATTTCTTGAATAAATTTTTCATTTTTTGAAAAAGAAAATTTAGATAGAGATCTTTTAATTATCTCTTGTTCATTAATTATTCCATGAGTTATATAAGGAGATAAACAAGAAACATTTGATCTTTTTTCTGGCCCAAAATCAAAATTTCTTAATTTTGAATATTCGAAGAGATTTTTTTCTATAAACTTGTTTAATTTTTCAATGGCTTTTGCCCTCGAACTTTCAAATTTCATAGTAATTTACGATCGTAATTTTTTTTTATGATATTTAATAAATCTTTCAACATTTGATTTGTTGAAAGTTTTATTTTCTTCAAATGAGACTTTTTTCATAGAGTAAGCTGAACTATTTGTTTGTCTAGACACGATTATTATATTTCCTTTATAAAGTTTTAGTTTCACTGATCCATTAACTTTATTTTTTTTTAGGTCTACAATTTTTTGAAGTTTAAACCTTTCCTTAGAATACCAATAACCATTATAAATAAGTTCAGCATATCTAGGCATAATCTGATCTTTTTTATGCATTGTTTCTTTATCTAAAGTTACAGACTCAATTGCTCTGTGCGCATGAATTAACAAAGTTCCACCTGGTGTTTCATATACACCCCTAGACTTAATTCCTATAAATCTATTTTCAACTAAATCGACTCTTCCTATTCCATTCTTTCCAGCAACATTATTAAGTTTTTCTAATAGTTTTGATGGAGGCATTTTTTTTCCATTGATTGCGAAAGGATCTCCTCTTTTAAAATTAATTGTTACAAATGAGGGTTTGTTTGGGGCTTTTTCAGGAGAATTAGTTCTTTGAAAAATAAACTCAGGAGCTGAATTTTTTGGGTTCTCTAAAACTTTACCTTCTGTTGAAGTATGAAATAAATTATCATCTACCGAAAAAGGTGGAGCTCCTTTTTTATCTTTAGGAATTTCTATTTCATGTTTTTTTGCATAATTGATCAAATCAGTTCTAGATTTCAATTTCCAAATTCTCCACGGAGCTATGATTTTTATTTTTGGTCCAAAGTAATGATAACCTAATTCGAATCTAACCTGGTCATTCCCTTTACCTGTTGCCCCATGAGAAACAGCAAATGCTTTAAATTTTTTGGCTACCCTTATTTGGTCTTTTGCAATTAGTGGTCGAGCAATTGAAGTTCCCAATAAGTAAACCCCCTCATAAATTGCATGTCCTCTTATCATTGGAAAAACAAAATTTTTCACAAACTCATCTTTTAAATCTTTAACAATAATATTTTTGACACCTAGCTTTTTTGCATTACTAAAAATCTTTTTTTTATCAATTTCTTGACCAATATCTGCAGTGTAACAAATTACTTCAGCATTATAATTTTCTTGAAGCCACTTCAAAATTATAGATGTGTCTAGGCCTCCAGAATAAGCTAGAACAATTTTTTTTTTTGATTTCATCAATTAACTACAAGCTTTTTTTGCAGTAGTGTAAGCTTTAGTAAAGCCTAAGAGTGAATAATGGTCAATAGTTTGCGAGCCTTTTTGATTATATCCAGTGATCATAATCCTTGAACCTTTTTTCATAACCCTAACCATTTTTTTTTCAATTTTATTATCAGCTATCCATGCAAAACCCTGTTGAACAATATCAAATTTAATTTTATTTTTTCCAGATGTAGCTATAACAGAGTTTTCTTTATTAAATTCATACCCTGGACTAGCACTTATTTCATCTTTAATTTTTTCACTAGGCCTAAAGGTCACAAATAATCTTGCATCTCTTTTATTTTTTTTTGGTGACTGTAAAACAGGTGTTGATTGTGCAAAACACACTTTACCAGTTGGCTCGACTAAAACCATAGTGCGCCAATCTTTATATTTACCAATTTCTTTTAATTCCTCAGCTTTTAGTGGTGATAGATTAGATAAAAAAATTATTGAAAAACAAATTAAATATTTTTTAATCATGGACAAGGATTTGGGTAAATTTTTTGAACTTCATTAATTTCATTAATAATATCATCAGTTAAATTTATATTTACACTTTCTATATTAGTTTTCAACTGATCCATTGTAGTTGCTCCAATAATAACACTTGTCACAAAAGGCTGAATTTCTAAAAACTTTAAAGACATTTGCGCTAAATCTAACCCACTTTTTTTTGCTATTTTATAATAAGAATTGATTGCCTTGTCTGTGCTAGGCTTATTGTACCTTGTCCAAAAATCTTTATGGAGTTCAATTCTTGATCCTTTTGGTAATTGATTATTCATATATTTCCCAGAGAGATATCCACAAGCTAAAGGAGAATAAGCTAACAAACCCGCTTGTTCTCTAACTGATATTTCTGCAAGACCAACTTCATAGGTTCTATTTAATAAGTTGTAAGGATTTTGTACAGAAAGCATTCTAGGAAGATTTTTATTTTTAGATAATTCTAAAAACTTTGATAATCCCCACGGAGTTTCATTTGAAAGACCTATATATTTAATTTTTCCCTGATCTATAAATTTTTTTAAATCAGCCAATATATCCTCAAATTGAGTCCATTCACTGCTGTCATCGTGCTCATATCCCAATTTTCCAAAAAAATTTGTTTTTCTTTCTGGCCAGTGTAATTGGTATAGGTCGATATAATCTGTCTTTAATCTTTTTAAACTACCCTCTAAAGCTTCAGTCATATTTTTTGTGCCAAATTGATTTCCACCACCTCTTACGTATTCTCTCATAGGCCCACAAACCTTTGAAGCTAAAATTACTTTGTCTCTCTTTTTTGTTTTTTCAAACCAATTTCCGATGATTTTTTCGGTATCCCCAAAAGTTTCCTGTCTTGGAGGAATAGAATAAATCTCAGCAGTATCCCAAAAATTAACTCCTTGATCTAAAGCATAATCCATTTGTTCGAAACCTTCTTCTTGAGTGTTTTGTTCACCCCATGTCATTGTACCGAGACAAATTGTACTTACATTCAGGTCAGTATTTCCTAATTTTTTGTAATTCATTACTGTTTTATAGTATTAATTTTTTTTTAATCTTTTAAGGTATCTTGAATAATTAGTAAAAGACTATATATTTATCAAGATATGGAATTCGATAAAAAAGGAATACTTGGAAGAGCTAAAGCTGCTGCACAAGAAACTACAGTAGTAATGGACGAGGGCTTAAGAGCCTACATGCTTAAAGTATATAACTACATGGCAACAGGAATATTGTTAACTGGTATAATTGCACTTGTAACGTTTAAAATGTCAGTGGTCACAAATGATGCTGGATCAATTGTAGGACTTACTCAAGTTGGTAATGCAATTTATATGTCTGGATTAAAATGGTTAGTTATGTTGGCACCTTTAGGAATTGTTTTTTATATGAGTTTTGGAATTAATAAAATGAGCGCATCAAAAGCTCAAACAACTTTTTGGGTTTTTGCTGGATTAATGGGTTTATCACTATCTTCAATTTTATTAGTTTACACTGGAATGAGTGTTACTAGAGTTTTCTTTATCTGTTCAGCAACTTTTGGTGCGATGAGCATTTATGGTTACACTACCAAAAGAGATTTAACTAAACTAGGCTCATTCTTAATGATGGGATTAATTGGAATTATAATTGCATCTATCGTCAATATTTTTATGAAATCTTCAATGATGTACTTTGTTATCTCAATTTTAGGTGTTTTAATTTTTGTAGGGCTAACTGCATATGATACTCAAAAAATTAAAAACATGTATGCGATTAGCGACTCTGGTGAAGTCATGGGTAAAAAAGCAGTAATGGGTGCTTTAACACTTTATTTGGACTTTATTAATTTGTTCATAATGCTTTTAAGATTATTTGGACAAAGAAGATAATAGATTTTTAAAGTTTTTTCCAATCAGTATTCTTTAATAAATCTTTAAGATTAAAAGAGTTCTTTAAAATTTTTCCATTTGTATCTGTAATTAGATATTTCAAATTTTTATTTTTAGGTTTAAAATTTCTACTAATCTTGTAAAGAGCGTTCTCAGTTGCATTTTTGAAAACGCTAAAGCTTACTTGTTTGCTAGATATGCTTAGTCCATAATCTTTCCAAGATCCCTCAGAAACCATCTTTGCATATAAATCTAAAATGATCTGCAATTCATTTTTTTCAAAAAAGTGTTTTTCTTCAATTTTCTTTTGAGAATTGTTTATAACTAACCTTAAATTGTTACTCATTTATTCTATATCTATTAATTAAACCAATTTGAAATCCAGTAAATATAATTGTTATCGGTAACATTCCCCAAACTTTAAAGTTTACCCAAAACTCCTCTGATTGTGTTCTCCAAATAAATTCGTTTAGTAATGCAAGACCAAAGAAAAAGTACATCCACCTTTTGTTAAGAATTACCCACCCAATATCATTTAGAGGTATAGATTTACCCATGATTTTTTTAAGAATAGGTTCTTTCGTAAAGTACTTTCCAAAAAACAATGCGAGGGCAAACATAATATTAATTATAGTTGGTTTTATATAAATAAAAATTGGATCATTAAAATAAATAGTAAGTCCTCCAAATAATGTGATCAAAATTCCACTTACTAAAGGCATAGGGGGTATTTTTTTTTCAAATATCCACATGATGGTTAAAGCAACAATTGTTGCAATTATTAGTGGAGGAATTGCAATAGATAAATTTTTATCATTACTGTAATAATAGAAAAAAAATATCCCTAAAGGTCCAAAATCTGTGATAAATTTTAAAAAAGATTTGTTCACTCAAAAGATATTAACATAATTAAGTGTGTCATAAAAACTTTATATTTTTTCTTATTGATTTTTAAATCTAAATCTCCATATTAAAGTTAATGGCAATACAAAAAGCTAAATTTTCTATTGGAGACATTGTGAAGCATAAGCACTTTGAATTCAGAGGTGTAATTTATGATGTTGATTTTGAGTTTAACAATTCTGAGGAATGGTATCAATCTATACCAAAAAATGTAAGGCCAAGAAAAGATCAGCCATTTTATCATTTGCTTGCTGAGAATGATGAAATTACATACGAGGCTTATGTGTCTGAGCAAAACCTTCTTATGGATGACTCAGATGAACCAATTAAACATCCTTTAATTGAGGAAATTTTTTCTGGAAAAAAAGGATCTAGCTATTTTAAGCCTTCAAATTAAGAAAATCACTATTCAAACACATTTAGTTCAAATCTTAGACATAGAAATTAAGTAGTATATGTTTAATATCTGATCAAGAGTGTGAAATTTTACCCCTGTTATTATCTCCCTCTACATTCTTGATCAGATATGTCTTTCATATTAAAAACTTCATATAAGATTATGTTTAAAATTTTAGAACCAAATAAGATTTTTTTAATTACATCTAAAGCTCCTAAGTATGTAATGATACTATTTATTTTAGTGTTTTCTATAGGTTTAGTTGAAGCTCTAATTTTGTCACCTGAAGATTATAAACAAAGTCATTCGGTTAGAATTATGTATGTACATGTTCCTGCAGCTTGGATTTCATTAGGAATATTTTCTTCGATTACGTTTTTATCATTATGTGGTTATATATTTAAAAATAAACATTTCTTTTTAATTGCAAAAAGTTTAGCACCTTCAGGACTCATTTTTAATATTGTAGCACTAGTAACAGGTTCTATTTGGGGAAAACCCACATGGGGCACGTGGTGGGCATGGGATGCTCGAATTACGTCTATGCTTATTTTAGCAATTTTTTATTTATTATACTTGATTGCTTGGAGGATTTTTGAAGATAAAGAACAAGTTATTAAGATAACAACACTAATAACGATTTTTGGAATTATTAATGTTCCAATTATTAAATACTCTGTTGATTGGTGGAATACACTTCACCAGCCAGCTTCAATAAATATCATGTCAAAGTCTGCAATTCACTCTTCAATGCTCTTGCCTCTTTTGATTATGAGTGCGGCATTTGCACTGTTTTCATTGTTAATTTTTTTAATGAAATATAATACTGAACTGATAAAGTTAAAAAACAAAGGGTTAGATAGACTATGATCAATGAATTATTAAATATGAATGGATATGGGTCTTACGTGTGGTCTTCTTTTTCATTTACTATTCTAAGTTTTTCAATTTTGTATGTAATTGTAAAGTTACAATACATTAAAGAAAAAAATAAATTCATAGCAAAGTACGGTTCCCTAGATACCAAAAAAGCTAAAATTGCGAGAACTCAAATTATTAATCAGGAAATTCTATCTAGCAGTCAAAGCATCTAACTTATAAACCATGTATGGTCAAAAAGTTAAGCTGAGATTTTTTTTTATATTATTAGTTTTATCCGTATTGGTATTAACAGTATTTTTAGTTTTAAAATCTTTAGAGGAAAATATTGTTTACTTTAAATCTCCCTCTGAAGTTAAGTTGTTAACAGAGATAGATAGTAAAAAAATCAGAATTGGAGGAATGGTAAAAAAAAACTCTGTAGAAATGTCAGCTAATCAAATAAATTTCATAATAACAGATTTTAAAAATGAGATTAATGTAACCTATTCTGGGGTAGTTCCAAATTTATTTTCTGAAGGAAAAGGCGTTGTTACAGAGGGTTTTTTACAAGATAGAAATTTTTTTAAGGCATCGAAAATTTTAGCAAAACATGACGAAAATTATATGCCACCAGAGGTTAAATCAGCTTTGGAGAATAAATAATGATATATAGTTCTATAGGATATTATGCACTTATCTTAGGGCTTATCGTTTCATTTCCAATCTTTTTTTTTTCAATCAAAAATTTCAGAGATAGTAAAATATTAGATAGTAAAATTATAAGTTTTTCATTCATTCAATTATTATTGGTTATTTTAAGTTTTTTTGTTTTGATAATATCTTTTGTATATTCTGATTTTACTAATGAAACTGTTCTAAATAATTCTCACACAACTAAACCATTATTTTATAAAATATCAGGTACTTGGGGAAATCATGAGGGAAGTTTGTTATTGTGGTTGTTGGTACTAAATTTATTTATTTTTGTTTTCTTACTTGAATCCAGAAATATGTTAAAAAATTACAGAATTTTAACTGTTTTATTTCAGCAAATAATTATAATTGGCTTTTTTATTTTTTTAATAGACTCTTCAAATCCCTTTAATTATGTATTTCCACCACCAGATGAGGGTCTAGGTTTAAATCCTATCTTACAAGATCCTGTATTAGCAATCCATCCACCTATTTTGTATTTGGGCTATGTTGGCTCTTCCATAATTTTATCTAGTGCTCTTGCAGCCACTACTATGAATTACATTTCAAAAGTTTGGGCTACTCATATAAAAAAATGGATATTGATATCTTGGATATTTTTAACATTAGGCATCCTATTAGGATCTATTTGGGCTTATTATGAATTAGGATGGGGTGGCTTTTGGTTTTGGGATCCAGTAGAAAATGTTTCTCTAATGCCATGGTTGGCTTTAACAGCATTATTACATTGTGTTTTAGTTTTAGAAAAAAGATCTACCCTCAGTTCATGGGTGATAATTTTATCTATAACTACTTTTATACTAAGCATGGGTGGAACGTTTTTAGTTCGTTCAGGAATTTTGAATTCTGTTCATACTTTTGCGAGTGATCCTGAACGAGGTGTATTTATATTATCTTTCTTATTTTTATTAGTTTTTATTTCATTATTTGTTTTCTTTATTTTTCATAAATCTAATAAACAAGAACCAGTCTCATTTTCATTTCTCAGCAAAGAGACATCTATATTAATTAATAACTGGTTAATGATGTATTTCTTATCTGTGGTATTGATCGGAACTATTTATCCAATATTTCTTGATGTTGTTTCATCTGAACAAATTTCAGTAGGTCCACCTTTTTATCATAAGTTAATAATTCCTTTTTTAATTCCTTTTTTAATATTTATGGCAATAGGCCCTCAGTTAAGGTGGATCAAATCTGAATTGAACGGAAAACTTCAATTAATGTGTCTAATGATTATATCATTTTTAATATCTTATTTAATCCTGAAAAACTTTGGAAATAATCTCTTGATAAACACTGTTTTAATTGGAAGTGCTTTTTATCTATTCTTAATAACCATTAGAGATTTACTTAAAAAAAAATCACAAAATCTTTCTCAAAATATTTCTCATTTAGGTTTTAGTCTTTTAATATTAAGTATTTTATTTAATAATATTTTTTCAAGTGAAATAATTACTAATTTAAAAGTTGGTGAAACTTTTAAAAATGAAAAATTTAAAATTAAATTTGATAATCTTAGAAAATTTCAAGATAAGAATTATATATCTTTTAAAGGGTATTTTTTAATTGAGGAGGGTACGACTAGTGAAAAGTTGGAGCCCGAATTAAGAGTTTATAATCAACCAAATATTATTACTAGTGAAGCTGATATTAAAACGACATTTTTATCAGACAAGTTCATTACAATGAATACTGTTCAGAACAATGAGCATTTTAATATTAGGTATCAAGTAAAACCATTCATGCTATGGATTTGGATTTCTGTTTTATTAATTTCTCTTGGTGGAACTGTTAGTTTTTTTAAAAGAAAAAAATTATGAAAAGAAAGATAATTAAATTTTCAATAATCTCTTTGTTGATATTTATGTTTGTTATATTTTATAAAAGTTTAAATAAATCAAATTTCTACGAACCAAAAAGTAGTATTAAAGATATTCCAAAATTTCTAGCCAAATCTTTTTACTCAAAAGAGGAAGTTGATTCAAAAAAGATTTTTAATCAAGATAAATTTTATCTTTTAAATATTTGGGCTTCATGGTGTTTGCCGTGTAGAGATGAACATTTCATATTAGTCAATTTAAATAAGAATGAAAAGTTAGAAATTATTGGTTTAAATTATAAAGACAATGTAGATAATGCAAAAAAATTTCTCAACGAATTAGGAGATCCATATCAAACAATTTTACTTGATCAGGATGGCACAAAAGCAATTGAATGGGGTGCTTTTGGGGTTCCGGAAACTTTTTTAATTTATAAAAATAAAATAATCAAAAAATTTATTGGTCCACTTAACCAAAAATCTTATGAAGAGATTAATCAAATTATAAAATGAAAATTTTTAAGTTAATTTTTTTGATGTTTATGCTGATCTACTTAAGCCCAGTAGGTGCTAATGAAGATAGATTACAAAATAAGATAACAAAAAATTTAAGATGCCTTGTTTGTCAAG
>CACLGJ010000002.1 GCA_902606445.1 uncultured Pelagibacteraceae bacterium | reverse complement strand
AAAGAATCTAATAATTATTAAACAACTAGGAGGAATAATGCTCGATAATTATTTTAATTATAAAAAACACAAAACAGATTTTAAAACAGAGGTAATCGCTGGTGTAACTACATTTTTAACAATGGCTTACATTATGTTTTTAAATCCATTTATTTTATCTGGTGAATTTGCTGGACCAGAAAAAGGCTTTTTTGATTTTGGAGCCGTATATACAGCAACTATTTTAGCAACAGCTTTGGCATGTTTTATAATGGCTTTTTACGGAAAAACTTGGCCAATTGGCCTTGCACCTGGTATGGGTATCAATGCTTTTGTTGCATTCGGTGTTTGTGCCGGAATGGGATACACACCACAAGAAGCATTGGGTGCTGTTCTTGTTGCAGGTGTATTATTCTTAATAATATCACTTACTCCAATAAGAGCTTGGTTAATAAACTCAATTCCAAAAAGTTTAAAGCTAGGTATTGGAGCTGGAATAGGATTATTTTTAGCTATCATAGGACTTCAAATTATGGAGGTCGTAGTTGATAATCCTGTAACACTAGTTCAGCTTGGTAATCTTAGTGATCCAATAGTTCTTTTAGGCTGTGCAACATTTATAGCGATAATTGTTTTAGATAAAATGAACGTCAAAGGTAATATTATCATTGGAATTTTAGCATTTAGTATTATTGCTTGGGCAACTGGTCTTGCAAAATTTAATGGAATTGTAAGTTCGCCTCCACCAATGACTTATTTATTTGAATTTGATCTTTCTGCTGCAATGACTGCTGGAATGTCTACTGTAATATTTACATTATTATTTATTGATTTCTTTGACACCGCTGGAACTTTGACATCAGTTGCTAACGTTGCAGGTAAAGTTGATAAAGACGGAAAAGTTCAAGATATTAATAAAGCAATGTTATCAGATAGTGTTGGAACTGTTGCTGGTGCAATGATGGGTACAACTACAGTTACAAGTTATGTTGAGTCTGGTGCGGGAGTTAAAGCGGGTGGCAAAACTGGAATGACTTCACTTGTAATTGGCCTTTTATTTTTAGTTTGTATATTTTTTGCACCATTGGCAACGAGTTTACCTAAACAAATAGACGGTGCAGCTTTACTTTTCGTATCTGTTCTTTTTATAAGAAATATAACTGATATAGAATGGAATGATATTTCAGAGTCTGCTCCTGCTATTCTTGCAATGATTACAATGCCTTTAACGTATAGTATTAGCAATGGTATTGCTTTAGCGTTTGTTTCATACGCTTTAATAAAAATATTTACTGGTAAGTTTTCTACTACTTCACCAGCTATATGGGTTATTGCAATTCTAAGTGTAGTAAGTTTTGCTGTTGCATAAGAAATTTAAAATATAGGGCTAGATTTATCTAGCCCTATTAATTTCTTTTAATTATTTCATTTATTGTTAATTCTTCATAATGTTCAGTTGGCTGAACAATCCAAGGATCCGAATCTAATCTAACGGGACAAAAATCAGGTTCAAAAGAAGACGATTTTTTTTTCCATAAGCAAGCAGTTTTAACTTCATTTATAAAATTTTTTGTGGGGCCATAATTTTTTAACCACTCAATGCTTTTATTGAGTGTCAATCCTGTGTCAGACAAATCGTCAATTAACAAAACTTTATCAAAATCCTTTTCATTTGCTAAGGAACTTATTTCTCTTGCAAACATTAACTCTCCTTGTTTGTCTTCCATGCCCTCGCCTGAATAGCTTTGAATAACTATATATGCTATTGGAAGTTTTAGAATTCTGGATAAAATATCAATTATTGGAGCTGCACCTCTCATAATTCCAATTAATACAGTTGGTTTATAGTTTTTATGTATTTGAATTGCCAGTTTTTCAACAATTTGGTTATATTCTTCGAAAGAAATTATTAATTTATCTGCCATAAAATTTTTTATCATATAAAAAAAATTAAAAAAGATTAAAAAGCTAATATGAGAATTTATGATTGTTTTATGTATTTTGATGAGGAGGTAGTCTTAGATTTAAGGTTAAATACATTAAATGATTTTGTTGATTATTTTGTAATTGTTGAAAGTGTTTTTACGCATAAAGGTGAAAAAAGAGAGTTAAAATTTAATCATAAAAAATTTGAAAAATTCAGAAAAAAAATAATTTACCTAGTTTATGAGAAGGAACCTGAAGGGTTGATGAAAATAAAAGATCAAGAAAATGATCATGGTGAATATATCATGAACGCACTATTAAGAGAAAATGGTCAAAGAAATTTTATTTTGGAAGGATTAAATTCTGCAGATGATGAAGATTTTGTTTTAATTTCTGATGTTGATGAAATACCAAACTTAAACGATATTCATTTTAATGATTATAAAGAGAAGATAATACAATTTCGTCAAGAAATGTTTTATTACAAATTTAATCTTAAGCTTCCAAATCTAATATGGACTGGAACAAAAGGATGTAAAAAAAAAAACTTAATTAACCCCCAATGGTTAAGAAATATAAAAGATAAAAAATATCCATTTTTTAGAATTGATACCATCTTTTCAAAAAACAAAATACATTAGTATAAAATTTATTGATAATGGAGGTTGGCATTTTTCAAACATAAAAAGTGCAGAGGAGATTGAACATAAATTAAAATCATATCTTCATCATCGTGAGTTTGATATTAATCCTCTAAAAACTGAGGAAATAAAGAATATTATTGAAAATAAACAAGCAATATATGATCTCAAAGTTGATAAAAGAGTAAACAAAATAGGTAGCGGGAGTAAACTAGAAAATTATCCTATAGATAAATTACCCAATTACCTTCAAAATAATAAAAAAAAATATGAAGAATGGATTGACTAAATGAAAAAAGGTTATTGGATAAGCTTATACATAAAAGTTAACAATCAAGAGAATTTGAAAAAGTATGCAGAAACTGTCACTTCAATTATTAAAAGTTATGGAGGTGTCCCTTTAGTTAGAGGTGGAAAATATCAAAACTTCGATGGAGACAATTTTGAAAGAACAGTGATTTGGGAGTTTCCAAGCTATGAAAAAGCTTTAGAATGTCATAATTCAAAGGAGTATCAAGCTGGGTGGGATATAGCAAAAAATACCACTCAAAGACACATGCAGATAGTTGAGGGATTTAGTACTGAATAGGTTCCGGATCTATACTTCTCCATAAGTACCAGGTAGCAACTGAACAATAAGGCGAAAACCTTTTTTGAAGTAAATTTACAAATTTCATTGGTGGTAAATATTTCTTATTATAATTTTTAGAAATAGCTCTCAAAAGTCCAATATCTTGTATGGGCCAAATATTTGGTCTATTATATGTAAAAAGCAATATCATTTCTGCGGACCATCTACCTATCTGTCGTAAATTTGATAAATAATTAATTGCTTCCTCATCACCCATTTTGGTAATCAATTTTGAGTTAAAAGACTTATTGATTGTTTGTCTAGCCAAACTTTTAATTCCTAAAACTTTTTGACGACTAAGGCCACAGCTTTTTAATTGTCTAAAAGTTAGCTTGGAAACATTTTTTGCGTTAATTTTATGATTACATTTTTTTTTAAACTTTAAAAATACTGAATTGGCAGCTGCAACACTAATTTGTTGTCCAATAATACTCTTGCATAATGAAAAAAAAATATCTCTTCTAGATGTTAAGATTGTTTCTGTGGGACTTTGATAGTTTTTTATTAATTTTAACATTTTTTTATCTTTTTTAGAAAGATACTTTTTTGCTTTAGTCCAATATTTTAAGTTTTTAGTCATTAATTGTTTTGGAGGTGATAATTTTTTTTTTATAAATCTCTCTTCTAAAAATAATTAAAGTTGAAATAATTACCAAAAAAGCACCTAATAAAGTTTTAATTGTAGGTATCTCCCCCCAAATAAAATATCCAAAAATAATGGCAAAAACTAAGGCCAAATATTTTAAAGGTGTGACGAGTGAAACTTCTGAATATTTATATGATTGACTTAACCATAAGTTAGCGACTCCTCCAAAAATACCTATCAAAGACAATATGATAAAATGATTTAAACTTGGTAGTACCCAGCCTTGTGGTATAGTTAGGAAGCTTAATAAAGTTATCGCGAGAGAAAAATAAAAAGAAATTAACCAAACTGGCTCGCTAGAAGAAAGCTGTCTAATTGTGATTGCAACATAAGAAAGTCCAAAACAAAAAATTATTGGAAAAATATAATAAATATTTAACTGACTAATTCCTGGTTCGGTGATGATTATAATACCTAAAAATCCAATAATAACTGCTAGCCATCTAAAAATACCAACTTTTTCATTTAATAAAAAGATTGAAAAAATTGTTGTAAATATTGGAGCAGCAAAAGATATGCTAACCACAGTAGCTAAAGGTAATTTTCTTAGTGCAATAAATATTGCAACTAAAGCGATTAAGCCAGAGAAACATCTTAAAAAATGAAGTCCAGGTCTTTTAGTTTCATAAAAATTATGAAGTCTGTTTTTTGGAATGATAAAAAAATAAAAAACAATACCAAAAAAGCCTCTGAAGAATAAAACTTGTCCTATTGGGTACTCGACAGACCATTTAACTATTACATCCATAAGGGAAAATGCACATATTGATAAAAACATGTACAAAAAGCCTAATTGATTTTTACTTAACATTATGAATAATTTGTAAATTAATTAAAATCATAATCAATGGAAATAGCAGTTTTAGCACTTGGATGTTTTTGGGGGCCAGAAATTAAATTTAGTGAAATTGATGGTATCATTAAAACAGAGGTGGGTTACTGTGGTGGTAATAATAAGACAGCAACCTACAAAGAAGTCTGCACAGGTAATACTAATCATGCAGAAGTTGTTAAACTTGATTATGATGAGAAGATTATTTCTTACGAAAAGATTTTAAATATTTTTTTTGAAATACATGACCCAACAACTTTGAATTCTCAAGGACCAGATTTTGGAACACAATATAGAAGTGAAATTTTTTATTTAAACGATATTCAAAAAGAAAAGGCTGAAAAAGTTTATGAAGAAGTAAATAAAAAATTATCTGGTAAAGTTGTTACTAAAATTTCTCTTCTTAAAAATTATTGTCCTGCCGAAGAATATCATCAAATGTATTTAAAAAAAAAAAGATAAAATGTTCCTAGTGGAAACTGACTGGTTAGAGAAAAATTTAGGTAATGTAAAAATTGTTGACTGTTCTTGGCATATGCCTCAGGCTAATAGAGATGGATATGAGGAATACAAAAAAAATCATATTCCAAGATCTATTTTTTTTGATTTAGATAAAAATTCAAGTAAAGAAACTGATTTACCTCATATGCTAGTCTCTTTAAACCAGTGGGAAAAAATTGTCTCAGAAATGGGAATTAATAATAATGATCAAATAATAATTTATGACAATTCTGACGTTATAAGTGCCTGTAGATGTTGGTATAATTTTGTCTACTTTGGTCATAAGCCAGAATTAGTAAAAGTTCTAAATGGTGGTTTTAAAAAATGGGTGAATGAGAATAAAGTTATAGATAATGAAATCCCAAAAATTATAAAAACTAAATATAAAGCTAATGAACTTAAAAATTTAGTTAAAAATAAAAAAGAAATAGATGAAAATATAATTGAAAAACATTTTGATGTTATTGATGCAAGAAATATTGCAAGGTTTGAAGGCGAAGTGAAGGAACCAAGGTTAGGTTTAAGAAGTGGTAATATTAAGAATTCTAGCTGTATTCCTTTTAATGAATTAATTAATACTAATAAAACTTTTAAAACAAAAAAAGAGATTGCTGAAATTTTTAAAAAAAATTTAAAAAATATTAATTCAAATACTGTTGTATTTTCTTGTGGTTCTGGTGTTACAGCTTGTGTTTTAGCCCTAGCTTATTCTTTAATTAATGATAAATATTTGCCCAAAATATATGATGGCTCTTGGGCTGAATATGGCAGGATTTAAATGAAAAGATCGACAAAAATAATCACTATTGTAACAGTTTTTTTTCTAGTAATTGCCTCAGTTATTGTTGCTAGAACAATGATTGGAAATCATTTTAAAAAAAAATTTAGTAAATTTCCTCCTCCAGAAATAATAGTTACCGAAGTAATTGAGCAGGAATTTGCAGAAAAATTAGAAACATTTGGAACAGCAATTTCAAGTAAAAGTAAAACTTTTAAAATCAGAAAAGATGAAGTTTCTGGTGAATTGAATCTAAAAGAAAAAGTAAAAAAAGGTGATTTAATATTAAATCTTGCAAGTGGAAAAATTTCAGCTCCGTTCGATGGTATAATAGGCTATACGGGATTGACTGAAGATATATTTGTTTCAGATAATATTTTTATTATAACCCTTGATGATAATTCAACTATTTACTCTGATATTAAAATCCCTGAGAGCTATGCACCATTTATTAAGAAGGGATTGCCCGTAGAAGCAAAAGTTTCAAGCTATGGTGATAAAATTTTTAAAGGTAAAATAGATTTTATATCTAGTAGAATTAATGCGGATACGAGGAGTTTGTTATCTAGAATAAGTGTTAATAATGAAGATTTAGAATTATTATCTGGGTCATTACTTGAAATAACTGTTAAATTCAATTTAAGAAATGCATTAAGTGTGCCTGACACAAGCATAATGATGGAAGGAGAAAAATCATATATTTACAAAGTGTCAGATGAAAATATTGCCAATAAAGTTGAGGTTAGTATTGGACTAAGAAGTGATGGTAAAATAGAAATTCTTTCAGGTCTAAATGAAGGAGATCAAATCGTTGCCGAAGGTCTAAAAAAAGTAATACCTCGAGGTAAAATTAAACCATTAAAAAAATAAATGTTTATTACAGAGCTTAGTATTAAAAGACCTGCAGTTTCATGGGTAATGTCTTTAATTTTAATTATCTTTGGTTTATTCGTTTTTTGGAAATTACCAGTAAGAGAATTACCAGATGGTATTCAACCACCTGTTGTTCAAGTTCAAGTAAATTATAAATCGGCAGCTGCTTCAATAATAGATCAAGATGTTACACAGGTAATGGAGGATGTAATAGGTGGAGCTGAAGGAATAAAAAATATTGATTCAAAATCTGAAAACGGAAGAAGTACTATAAATATAGAATTTGACACTAGTATTGATCTAGATAATGCAGCAAATGATATTAGAGAAAGAGTATCGAGAGTAGTAGATAATTTACCATCAGAATCTGATCCACCCCAAATTTTAAAAAGAGCTGCTGGATTTACCACCACAATGTGGTTATCACTCTCTTCTAAAACATGGAGTGATTTAGAACTTGGCGACTATGCTGAAAGATTTTTAACAGACCAATTTTCAAGTGTAAAAAATGTTGGTAGGATTTTAGTAGGTGGACTTAGGGAATTAAGTATTAGAGTTTGGATAGATCCAATAAAGTTAGCTGCAAATAATTTAACAATTCAAGAGGTTGAAGATGCTCTAAGGGGTGAAAATATAAGGCTTCCGGCAGGTACATTAGAAGCAGAAAATATAGACTTAACTCTAAACTTAGATAAATCTTATAATAGTATTGATACTATTAAACAATTACCCATTAAAAAATCTGTTAATAAAACAATATTACTCTCAGATGTTGCCAAAATAGAATTTGGACCGGTTTCAGAAAAAACTTTATTTAAGGCTCAATCCAAAGACCAAATCAACCTTAAGACAGTTGGAATTGGTATTTATGCAAAAAGTGGTGCATCAACTGTTGAGCTTTCAAAAGAAATAAAAAAAAGAATAATTGAAGTTAAAAAAACTTTACCTAAAGAATTAGATCTAAGAGTTTCTTTTAATAGAGCTACTTATGTGCAGGCAGCTATAAATGAAGTTTATAAAACATTAGTAATTGCATTTATATTAGTAGTAATAATTATTTATTTATTTTTAGGAAATCTGAAAGCAGTAATAGTTCCAGCTATTGCCCTTCCAGTAAGTCTAATAGCATCCTTTTTAGGATTATATATTTTTGGTTTATCAATTAATATATTTGTACTTTTGAGTTTTATACTAGCAATTGGAATAATTACTGACGACTCAGTAATTATGACTGATGCAATTTACAGAAGAATAGAAAATGGAGAAACTCCTTTAGTGGCTGCATATAAAGGATCTAAACAAATCTCATTCGCTATAATAGCCACCACTCTAATTTTAATTGCAGTATTTCTTCCTTTAATTTTTATAGAAGGAATTTCAGGCACGTTATTTAAAGAAACAGCAATCACATTATCATTTTCAATTATAGTTTCTTCTTTTGTAGCTCTTACTCTCTCTCCAATGTTAGCAAGTAAGTTCTTAACAAAAAAAAACGTAAAAAATAATATAATAAAAAAATTTGAAAAATTATTTTTAAGTTTATCTTCATTTTATAAAGAAACATTAAATGTTGTAATCAACAAATCTCGAATTATAGGTATTTTTATCATCTTTATTATTTTTGTATCAGGATTTTTATTTAGTTTTTCAAAAAAAGAATTGTTGCCTATGGAGGATAGGGGTGTTTATCTTGTAATTGGTTTTACTGATGAAGGAAGATCCTTTGAGTACACACAAGAGAAGGCTCAAGAAGTTGAGAAAAGATTAATCCCATTATTACAAGCTGAAGATAGTCCTTATTCTAGATTTATTATGAGAGTACCAGGATTTGGTAGTTCAGCAAACTCTTACAATAGTTTTATAATTATTGCTTTATTAGATAATTGGAAAAATAGAAAAAAAGATTCTCAAACTGTAATGAGAGAAGCTATTGGTAAAATTGTTACCTTGCCTGAAGCTGTAGCGTTTCCAATTTCACCACAGTCAATAAGAGTTTCAAATTACAATAAACCAGTTCAGATGGTCATTTATGGAAACACGTATGAAGAGCTAGAAGAAATTCAGAAAAACGTCATTAATAAAATTAGATCAAATAAAAACTTATCCCGAGTTGAGTCTGACTATAATAGAAATAAGCCAGAGGTAAAATTAATCATAGATAAAAGTAAAGCTAAAGATCTAGGTGTTTCTACTCAATCTATTGGTAAAACACTCGAAACTTTATATGGAGGAAAAGAAATAACTACTTTTAATCGTCAAGGAAGAGAGTATCCAATAATTGTCCAGCAATATTTATCTGATAGAAGAAATAAAGATGGTATTTCTAAAATTTTTGTAAGATCAGAAAATTCTGGAAAACTTATCTCTCTTGCAAACTTAGTTGATTTTAAGGAAGAAGGTTCGGCAAAAGAGCTTGCAAGATATAATAGACAAAGTGCTGTAACAATTTCTGCTAATATTAGTGAAAATTATACCCTTACAGAAGCTATTTCGTATTTAGAAAATATCATGACAAACACTGCACCTAACAATCAAATAACATGGAAGGGAAAATCCGAGGAAATAAAAGAGACAAGCAGTGAATTACTTATTATTTTTATTCTGGCTCTTTTGACAGCTTACTTAGTAATGGCTGCAACATTCAATTCATTCATCCACCCCTTTATAATTATTTTAACTGTACCATTAGCGATTTTTGGAGGTTTGGTATTTATTCTTTTCTTAAATAGTTCAATTAATATTTTTTCACAAATCGCGTTAATAATCTTGATAGGTATTTCAACAAAGAACAGTATTTTAATTGTTGATTATGCAAATCAAATTAGAACAACTGGAAAAAGTATTGATACAGCTGTCAAAGAAGCATGTAATGTAAGATTTAGGCCGATTATGATGACCTCTTTAAGTACTATGCTAGCAATGCTACCGCTAGTGATAGGGAATATTGGTCCGGGTGCTGGAGAAGCCTCAAGATTAGCTGTAGGTGCAACAATTTTAGGAGGAATGATAATTTCAACATTCTTCACATTATACGTAACACCATCAATGTATTTAGCTTTAGCAAAAAATACTAATAGAATAGATGCTGTAGATATTGAGCTTAATAAGCAACTATCTAAAAAATAATATATTTATTTTTACTTAGAGACTTAGTGCACTTAGATAATTGATTTTTATAAACCTTAGACTGTTTTTCAACTTTTTTTGCTAAGGTAATAACTTTTTTATTTTTTTTATAATATCTGTAATTTCCCCAACCTTCGTGATAAGCTATATATTGTTTGAAAGCATCTTGAAGAGATATCTTTAAAATAGAATTTGTTTTGTTTGTATACCAACCTATAAAATCCACACTATCTTTAAACCTAGCTCTCGTTGCAAGTTTATTTCCTGTTTCATTTTTATATTGTTCCCAAGTTCCCTTGACAGCTTGAGAATAACCAAATGAACTTGAGGGGCGTTTAAAAGGAATTACTTTAAATAATTTTTGTCTAGGAGGTTTTGCCAACCAGTCAAAATCTGATTCCATTTTTATTATCGCCAATTGAATATGTATAGGTGTTCCCCATTTTTGCTCAACTTTTTTTGAATGTTTGTACCAAAGATACCGTTCATCAAAAATTTTACAACTATCAGAGGTGTTTTTAGGAATAGAAGAGCATGCTGAAACTAAAAATAAAAAAATAATTAAAAAATTTTTATAATTAGCTCTAATCATTTTTTAAAAAATTTATAAAAATTAAATATTATGAACACTAAAAGAATCCCCAGAATATTTCCAAATAAATCTTGATATTGAAAGCTTCTTTGTGGAATCAAAATATGACATAGCTCTAAAAAAATTGAGATAAAAAAAAGATATAAAAATAAGATTTTAACTTTATCTTTATTGTATGAAAGTAATCCTAATAAAGACAATAACATAAAAGTATAAACATGATTTGATGAAAATAACATAAAGTCCGAGGTTAATTGAGGTTGTTTTTTAATGTTGCCATAAACTAACCAGCCAAAAATACTCCCTGGGTAGAGATATATCAAAATCAGTCCAATATTGGATATATGAAAGATAATTTTTCTTAATAAAATTTTTTTTTTCATTTAACTAACAATTTTTTTTATATTAAATTGAACACAATAAAAATGAGTTATTTAATTTTAGTTAGGCATGGTCAAAGTACTTGGAATCTTGAAAATAGATTTACAGGTTGGGTTGATGTGGATTTGACAGAAAATGGAAAATTAGAGGCAAAAAAGGCAGGTGAATTAATTAAAAAGTTAAATATACAAATTAATTATTACTACTCTTCGCTTCAGCTAAGGGCTAATCATACTCTTACAATTATACAAAAATCTATTAATGATGAAAAAAATTTTGTTAGATCTTGGAAGCTTAACGAAAGACATTATGGAGGACTGACAGGACTCAATAAAGTTGAGATGAGTAAAAAATTAGGTGAAGAAAAGGTTCACCAATTTAGAAGATCTTGGGATTTAAGACCTGATCCGTTAAATAGAAGTAGTGAATTCCATCCTCTTAACATTGATACTTATAAAAGTATGTCCAATAAAGAAATACCAGACACCGAGTCTCTGAAAGATACCTATGACAGAGTAATAAGTTTTTATAATTCAGATATTAAAAACAAAATTAAAAAAGGCAATATATTAATATCAGCACATGGTAATTCTATAAGAGCTTTATGTAAATATTTATTTAATCTTGGTGAAAAACAAATTTCTAAACTTGAAATTCCAACTGGTAATCCATTGCTTGTGGAAATTAATGAAAAAGAAAAAATTAATAGTTGTAATTATTTAGATCAGGATAGAGCTAAAGATCTTTTAATTTTTTGAAAATATCAAGATTAGTAACATGATAAAATTTAAGTTTACTTTCAAAACCATTTAGGTGTTTTTCTTTTATTAAATCTGACCAAATTTCAGTTATTGAAAAATTAGTTATTCTTTTATTTTCAAAGATTGATTTATTCAATATTTGGCAACCAGTATAAATATATTTTCTATCATTTTGATTAATTATGTAATTTTGTAATTCGAAATCTCCAAGCAAACTTTTATCAAAACTTAAATTTTTTTTAACTAATAAAAGTATATTTTTTAATTTTTGATTAAAGTATAGATTAATCATTTGATTAATTTCATGAGTATAATTCTCGCTCCACATTGTATCAGGATTGAAAATCAAAAAATTTTCTTCTTCAGATTTTTCAATTAAATTTAAAATACCTCCTCCTGTGTCTAAAATTTTTTTTCCATCTTCAATAACTCTAATTTCAATATTATAATTATGTTTTTTCACAAATTCATCAATTTGTTCTTTTAGGTAAAAAGAGTTAATTAAAATTTTTTTTATATTAAGTTTTACAATAAGTTTTATACAGTGATCCAAAAGAGTTAAGTTTTTTATTATTAGAAGGGGTTTTGGAGTTTTAATCGTTATAGGATTTAATCTTTTACCAAATCCAGCACATAATATTAAAGCAGTATTTATTCTCATGTTTATTTAATTCATTTTAATAGTGTTAAGTAAATCGTTTAGATCTTTAAATTTATTATTATTTTTTGACCTGAGTTTAATTAAATTCCACGCGTTTGGAATTAATTTAAGATATTTTTTCTTCTTATCTCTTACCGCTAATCTTTTAAATATTCCAATAATTTTTAAATTTCTTAATACAGAAATTATTTCAAAATCATTTTTAATATACACTTTATTAATTTTTTTTTGAGATTTGAGATAATAATCAAATATTTTTTTTTTAGTATTTATCGAAGTTTTAAATCTAACATCATCAACCAAAGAAGCTAAATCGTAGGCTTTATTTCCTATTAATGCATCTTGAGTATCTATCACTGCAATTTCCTTTTTAAACATCATTAAATTAGAGACATGAAAATCTCTGTGAACAAAAGTAATATTTTTGTAATGAAGTTTTTTGATCAAATTTTTTACAACTTTAGTAAACTTTTTTTTAAATATTAATTTTTCAGATTTGATTAAATATTGCTCTATATACCAATCTAAAAAAATTTTTGTTTCTTCTAGTAAAATTCTTGGGTGATAATAAGGGACCTTGTAATTTTTTTTTTTAAAATTTTTTACTTTTCTTTGTCTAATTGATTGAAGTTTTATCAATAATTTTATTATTTGTTTGAAAATTACTAACTTTTTTGTTCTATTTTTTTTTAATAAATTAAATATAGTCTGATCTCCAAAATCCTCTATTTCAATATAATTCTTTGAATAATTTTCACAAATTAATCTTGGTGCTAAAATATTATTTTTTAATAAAATCTTATTTATAGAATCATAAATTAAAAGATTAGATGTCTTTTCTTTGCTTGCATAAACTATAATTGATGACAACTTTTTTTTTTTACTCCTAAAAAAAATTCTTACTGATGCATCGCCCTTAAGTTTTTTTAAAGATTTACTGAGCATCATTTAATTAAAAATGTTAATAAATCTATCTTTATAATTATTATCATATTCAAAATAAAGTTTAGTTACTAAATCGGGCTTTTTTTTTATAATATGAGGCCATTCAATTAATAAGATTGCATTATCATTTGCATCAAACAAGTTCAATTCATGTAATTCATTATCAGACTTGAGTCTATAAAGGTCATAATGCTTAATAAATAAATCCCCAATATTGTATTCATTCATTATATTAAACGTTGGACTAGTCACTTCTGTGAGTTCATTTTTTGCTATATGTTGCAAATTATTTATAAGATATTTTACAAATGTAGTTTTACCAACTCCCGTCTCACCAAATAAAAAAAAAATATCACCTTGTTTTAATTCAATGCTTAAATTATGTGCAAATTCCTTTAACTTTTTTTTGGAAGATATATTTATTTTACTACCTTTAGTAGCGATAGGCATTTGGTTTAAATGGACCCTCAACTCCAACACTTATATAGTCCGCTTGTTCTTTTGATAATTTAGTTAATTTTGCACCTACTTTTTTCAAATGTAACATTGCAACTTTTTCATCTAAGTGTTTTGGAAGTACATAAACTTTATTTTCATAATTTTTATGATTTTTCCATAGTTCTATTTGAGCAATAACTTGATTTGTAAATGAAGCACTCATTACAAAACTTGGATGCCCCGTAGCACATCCTAAATTAACTAATCTTCCTTCCGCTAATAAAATAATTCTTTTACCATCAGGAAGTTCAATTTCGTGAACCTGTGGTTTAATCTCTGACCATTTATAATTTTTTAATGCCTCTACTTGAATTTCGTTATCAAAATGACCAATATTACATAGAATTGCTCTGTCTTTCATATTCCTCATATGATCTGCAGTTACAATGTCTTTATTACCAGTAGCAGTAACTACTATATCTGCTTTATCTATAGCTTCATCCATTAATACTACTTCGTATCCCTCCATAGAGGCTTGTAAAGCACAAATCGGGTCAGCTTCTGTAACTAGTACTCTTGCCCCACTTTGTCTAAGAGATGCTGCGCTTCCTTTTCCAACATCACCAAAACCAGCTACAATTGCAACTTTGCCCGACATCATTACATCGGTTGCCCTTCTTATACCATCCACAAGACTTTCTCTGCATCCATATAGATTATCAAATTTAGATTTAGTAACAGAATCATTAACATTTATAGCTGGAACCATTAATGTTTTATTTTGTTCCATTTTATTCAAAGCTTTTATACCTGTAGTTGTTTCTTCAGAAACACCTTTAACCTCTTTAAGTAATACCTTGTAATCATTATGCATCATGGCTGTTAAATCACCACCATCATCTAGTAACATATTCGGCTTCCAATCTTTTTTTCCTTGAATAGTTTGTTTAATACACCAAACATACTCCTCTTCGGTTTCACCTTTCCAAGCATAGACGGGTATTCCTGTTTTAGCTATTGCAGCTGCGGCATGGTCTTGTGTAGAAAAAATATTACAAGATGACCACCTTACATCAGCTCCAAGAAAAACTAGGGTCTCTATTAATACAGCAGTTTGAATTGTCATATGAAGACAACCAATGATTTTTGCACCTTTTAAAGGTTTTTGCTCGCCATATTCTTCCCTTAACGCCATCAATCCTGGCATCTCACTTTCCGCTATTGAAATTTCTTTTCTTCCAAATTCTGCTAGGGAAATATCTTTTACTTTAAAATCTTCCATGGTGAGGCTTCTAACAATATTATTTTATATAATCAATAAAACTTTATACTTTAGGAAATATAATTTCTAAATTTGCCCCTCTCTTGTCTGCTCTGTTTAAGGCACTTATTGAAGCATTATGTAGATCAGTTAAATTTTTTACAATATTTAGGCCAAGACCAGAATGTTGTCCAAATTTATCAGGTCTATTACTATAAAATCTTTTAAAAATTTTTGTTGTATCTCTCTCCTTAAATCCAGGTCCTTCATCAAGAAGATTTAAAATTACTTGTTTTTTAAAATTTTTTGAAATTTTTACTTCAATTTTTTGATTATTATCACTAAATGAAATTGCATTATCCAAAAGGTTTGCGACTATTTGTTCAATCCTATTTTCTATTCCATTAATCAAATAGTTTTTGTTTCCATCATTATTAAATGAGATATTAATGCCACTTTTTGTTTGATGTATATTATTATAGTCATCAACGACAGATTGAATAATTGGTATCAAATCAATCTTTTTGAATTTTTCTTTACTTAGAGCAACTTCATCTTTTAATATTTGAGAATAATCAGTGATCAGTCTTTCAATTCTTTGAACATCATGGTTTAAAATATTAATCAATTTTGATCTTTCATCTGTATCTTTAATATCACCTATAATTTCTGAAGCACTTTTGAGAGAGGCTAAAGGATTTCTGATTTCATGAACAAGATCTGTTGAAAATGTTTCAGCATGTGAAATTCTTTTTTGTAACTCTAAAGTCATATCATCAAGAGATTTTGACAATAAACCTAGTTCGTCATTTCTAATTTTTAAGTTGTCAATATTTATTTTTTTATGTTCCTTATTTTTAATCTTATTTGTGTAATTAACTAAATTTTGAATTGGTTTTAAAAAGTATCTGTTAAGTACATATGAAAAAATCAATATTACAATAGCAACAGCAAATGCAGTTCTAATTACGAAAGTTTTTCTTTCATCGATTGCAGCTATGATATCATTTGCATTCTCAGATATTGCTATATACCCAATATTTTCATCATTTCTAAAAACATTCTTAATTGTTGTTAATTTAAAATTATTAAATTCTTGCTGGGTGAAGGTAAATGGAATTCCAAAATTTTTTGATCCAGCATAATTGAAAAGTATATCTTTTAAAGACACAAGATTGTCATTACCAATATTGATGTTTTTTTTTTCTGTAATTTCTTTAGTTTTCTCTTCGTTTAAAATTTCTAGTTCAATTATGTCAAGTCTTGATGAAAATGATCTGGGATCAAGGTCAAGAGTATCTGTATCACCAATAAGATCTAATTTATTATTAAAAAAAATCACTCTATCGAGACTTTGAAAAATAAATCTTGTAGAAAATAAAAATCTTCTAATATCGTTTTCATTAAATTTTATTTCTAATCTTTCTAAATTATCAACAGTATTATTTATTATTTTAATATGATTAGAGGATTTATTTTTAATTAAGTTTGGTTGGACATTTTTAATATATATAAATGTAAATAAACCTATTATTGAAAAAAAAATTAAATTTATTAATAAAAACTTTTTTAAAATTGATAGATTCTTTAAAAGAGAATTAAACATCAACTAACATTCCATCTATATCCACTTCCATATCTCGTTTCTATAGCTGAAAAATCAGGATCTACTTTTTTAAACTTTTTTCTAATTCTTTTAACATGACTATCAATAGTTCTGTCTTCTATATCTGTATCTTCTCGATAGGCTATATCCATTAATTGCGCTCTTTCTTTTATAATCCCAGGTCTTTTTGCTAATTCCTTTACAATTAAAAATTCCGTTGTCGTTAATTTATCAGGTAATTGATAATTATTCCATTCACATTCTAATTGTGATGGATCTAATTTTAATTTTCCATGCGAAATAATATTCTTATTTTCTTCAATAGAGTTATCCACATCATTTTTTCTTAATTGAACTCTTATTCTTTCAATTAAAACTTTAATAGAAAATCCACCAGATTTTTTAATAAAGTCATCAGCTCCAAGTTTTAATCCTAGGAGTTCGTCTACTTCATCATCTTTAGATGTTAAAAATATTACAGGCATTGAAGTTTTCTTTCTTAATTTTTTCAATAATTCTTCTCCGTCCATTTTTGGCATCTTAATATCTATAACTGCGAGATCAGGTGGGGTTCTTGTTAATCCTATTAAAGCACTTTCTCCATCAATATATGTTTGAACTTTGAAACCTTCTTTTTCTAAAGCAATACTTAAACTTGTTAAAATATTTCGATCATCATCAACAAGAGCAATGGTTTGTTTATGCATAAACTATCTTAAAAATACTAAATTGTTCTAATTTGGGCAATGAATTAAATTAATGTAGTTCCCCCCAATTATCTCCACTATTTATATCTACGGTAAGTGGAACTGAAAATGAATGGTGCTCACTGTTTGTAACACTAGTCATTTCATCTTTGATAATCTTCAACATTTCTTTAATTTCACTTTTTTTAACCTCAAAAATCAACTCATCATGAATTTGAAGAAGCATTCTAGATTTTAGAAACTTCTGTTGTTTAAACCTTTTATCAAGTCTAATCATTGCAAGACGCATGATCTCAGAGGCTGATCCTTGAATAGGAGCATTAATAGCGGCTCTTTCCTGAAAATTTCTAATATTATAATTTTTATCATTTATAGAGTTAAAATGAGATCTTCTTCCAAAAATATTATTTACATAACCACTTTTTCTACAAAATTTAATTGTGTTATCCATATATATTTGAATTTCTGGAAATTTTGCAAAATATGAATTTAAAAATTCTTCTGCTTCATAATTTGAAACATTAATTTGTTTTGCAAGACCATATTGTGATATTCCATAAATAATTCCAAAATTTATAGCTTTTGCTTTTCTTCTCTGATCTTTGTCTACTTTTTTTATATCAATATTGAATATTTGGCTTGCTGTTAATGAATGTATGTCTTCGTTATTTTTAAAAGCTTTTTTTAATTCTTTTACATCTGCTAAATCAGCTAGTATACGCATCTCAATTTGATTATAATCTGCGGATATAAGTAAATTATTTTTTTCAGCAATAAAAGCTTTTCTAATATCTCTCCCATCATCACTTTTAATTGGAATATTTTGTAAATTAGGATCACTAGATGCTAGTCTTCCAGTAGTTGTAGCTGCTAAAAGAAAAGATGTGTGAACTCTTTTTGTATTAGGATTTAAATGTTCAGGTAAAGAGTCTGAATAAGTATTTTTTAGTTTTGATAACTGTCTCCAATCTAACACTAATTTAGCAATATCATGTCCCTTAAATGCTAAATCCTCTAATACTGAAGCACTAGTTGCAAAACTTCCTTTTTTAGTCTTTTTAAGTCCTGCAATTTTCAAATCATTATAAATTATCTCACCAAGTTGCTTAGGAGATGCAATATTAAATTCTTTTTTTGATATTCTAAATATTTCCTTTTGAGTCTTCTCTATTTTTTTTCCAAATTTCAAAGATAATGATTTTAAAAATTTACTGTCAATTTTAACACCCTCGATTTCCATAAAGGCGAGAGTCTTAATTAATGGTTTTTCAAAAATTTCATAGATGTTAATAAGTTTTTCCGACTTAAGACTTTTAATAAATTTTTTATACAGTCTAAAAGTAATATCCGCATCTTCAGCAGCATAATCTTTTGCTTTATCTAACTTTACCTCACTGAAATTAATTTCTTTTTTACCTGTTCCAACTAGTTCTTTAAATTTAATTGTTTTATGATTTAAATGAATCTCTGACAACATATCCATATTATGTCTATTTTTTCCAGCATCAAGTACGTAAGACATCAACATGGTATCTTCTATAGAATTAAGATTAATTCCATTTTTATAAAAAATTATGAAATCGAATTTTATATTTTGACCGATTTTTTTTATACTTGGATCTTCTAAAAGAGGTTTAATCTTTTTTAAAACTTCTTTTTTATTTAAACATTCCTGAGATTTATGTCCCACTGGTATATAACAAGCTTTACTAATTTTAGTGCTTAAAGAAATTCCCACTAAGTTTGCTTGATGAGGATCAAGAGAATCCGTTTCTGTATCAACCGCAATTTCACCTGATTCCTCTGCTTCAATTATCCATTCATCAATTTCATTTATACTTTTAATTAACTGATAATTCCTATTATTTATTGGTTTTAAATTTTCATTTTTTACTTTTTTTTCACTATCAGTTTTATTTAGATTGGGCTCTCCATAAGCAGAAATTACAGAACTAAGTAATCGATTAAATTCCATTTCCCGTAAAAATTCATAGAGTTTGTCTTTATTCATTTCTTTTAATTTAAATTCACTTAAATCTCTATCTACTGGAGCATCGTGTTTTAAGGTTACAAGCTCTTTGCTAATCAATGCTTTATCTTTATTTTCTATTAAAGTTTCCCTTCTTTTATTTTGCTTAATTTCATGTGTTGATTTTAAAAGTGTATCTAATGTTCTGTATTTGTTTATTAATTCTGCAGCAGTTTTAACTCCAATACCTGGAACTCCAGGTACATTATCACTACTATCTCCAGCTAAAGCCTGAACATCTATGACTTTACTAGCATTAACGCCAAATTTTTTAAAAACGTCCTCATCATTTATAAATTTATTTTTCATTGGATCAAAAATTCGGACATTTTTTTTATACAATTGCATTAAATCTTTATCAGATGAAACTATTGTTACTTTTGCTCCTATCTTTAAAATTTGATCAACATATGTTGCTATTAGATCGTCTGCTTCATAATTTGGTAGTTCCACTGACGGCAAATTAAAAGCCAAAACAGATTTTCTTATATATTCAAACTGCGGTGCTAAATCATCTGGTGCCTCAGATCTGTTAGCTTTGTAGTCACTATAAATTTCATTTCTAAAAGTTTTTCTAGCTGAGTCAAAAATTACTGCAAAGTGTGTCGGTTTTTGAAGGTTTTCGTTTGATTTAGAATCTTCAAGTAATTTAAATAACATACTGCAAAAACCACTTACTGCTCCAGTTGGTAATCCATCCCTTTTTCTAGTTAAAGGAGGTAATGCATAATATGCTCTGAAAATATAACCAGAACCATCAATCAAATAAAAATGATCAGTTTTTTTAATTTTACTCATTAAACTTTAGATATAGATTGTATTATCATCTATTCATATAAAAATACATTCTCAATAAATTAAAATTTACTGCTAGAATATAATATGAATAAAGGTTATTATTAAATAATGGAATTAATAAAACAAAATTTTCAATCTAAGTTTGTAAAATCAATACTTATAATTGTGATAGGCTCTATTGTATTAACAATCTCTGCCAAAATAAAAATTCCTTTTTATCCCGTTCCAATGACTATGCAGACATTTGTTGTATTACTTTTGGGTGTAAGTTTTGGATATAAGATTGGCTTATCAGCAGTTGGTCTATATTTAATAGAAGGTATTTTAGGTTTACCGGTATTCTCAAACACTCCTGAAAGAGGAATTGGGATTGTTTACTTTACTGGCCCTACAATGGGTTACTTAATTGGTTTTTTGTCTGCTTGTTATTTGGCTAGCTTCGTAAAATTAAATGATAATTTTTTTTTGATACTTGCTAAACTTGTTTTAGCAGTTTCAACTATCTACATATTTGGTGTTATTTGGCTTGGTACTTTAATTGGTTGGGAAAAACCTATTTTAAGTTTAGGTGTATCTCCATTTTTACTAGCAGAGGCATTTAAAATTTTATTATTAAGTCTATTAGTAAAAAAATTAGTTAAACTAAAAACTTTTATCTAGGTGATCTCTTAGATAGTATTCTCTGAAGAGTTCTTCTGTGCATTTTAAGTCTTCTTGCAGTTTCTGATACATTTCTATTACATAGCTCAAATACTCTATGAATATGTTCCCACTTGACTCTATCTGCTGACATAGGATTTTCTGGTGGGGCTGCTTTTTTTGAAGGATCAGCTAATAAAGCTTTTTCAACATCATCTGCATCTGCAGGCTTTGCTAGGTAATCAATTGCACCTTCTTTTATAGCAGCAACAGCTGTAGGTATATTTCCATAGCCAGTTAACATTATAATTCTACTTGACGGATTGGACATTTGAATTTCTTTTACAACTTCTAGACCATTACCATCTGCTAGCCGGAGGTCTACAACTGCGAATCCTGGCTTTTTTAATTTAACCACCTCAATTCCATTTTTTACACTTTCAGCTTGTAATACCTCAAAACCCTTCTTTTCCATAGCCCTAGATAATCTTTCTCTAAAAGGATTATCATCATCGACTATTACTAAGGATTTATTATTAAAATCACTTAAATTTTGCAAAGTAGCTTCATTTTTCATATTCCTTATATGGAGATTTATCTTAATTATTCAATAGATAATTATTTACTTTACATGCCTTTATTATTGGCTTAATTGCACATTTTATAAAAAGCTTTTAAAGATTTTAAAACTTTTTTTTTATTAAATTTTTTTTGGAGGCATTAATAATGCAAAAATTTAAATCAGTTGAAAATTTAATTAGTCAACTGAAACCTGAAAAACCTGTTTATTGTATCAGAAAACATTCTGTTACAAAGTCTTCCAAATTTTTTCAAAAAAATTTTCCTGGAGAAATTTTGTATGCAGTAAAAACCAACCCTCATCCACTAGTTATAGAGGCTCTAATAGAGAGTGGGATTAATCAATTTGACGTAGCATCGATTGAAGAGATCAAGCAAATTAAGAAATTTACAAATTCCGCAAAATGTTCATTTATGCATACTGTTAAAAGTCCCGAAAGTATAAGGGAAGCTTATTTTAAATATGATATAAAAACATTTTCATTAGATACAAAAGAAGAGCTTACAAAAATAATCAAAAATACAAATGATGCAAAAGACTTAGAATTATTTGTTAGAGTTGCTGTTTCAAATGAACATGCAGAAATAGATTTATCTAAAAAGTTTGGTGCTCAAAACTCTGAGTCATTGGGCTTGATGAGATTAGCAAAACAATATGCCAAAAAAGTTGGATTAAGTTTTCATGTAGGATCACAATGTATGCACCCTATTTCATACGCAAAAGGTATAAAAGAAATAGGCAACATAATTAAAAAAACGAAAATTATGCCAGACTATATAAACGTTGGTGGCGGGTTTCCTACAATTTACCCTGATCTTATACCTCAAAACTTAATACAATATTTTAATGAGATTAAAAAAAGTTTAGAAAATTTAAAATTTAATAAAATGCCTCAAATTATCTGTGAACCAGGTAGAGCTTTGGTGGCAGAAAGCGGCTCTACTTTAGTAAGAGTGAACTTAAGAAAAAAACAAAAATTATACATTAATGATGGGACCTACGGAACTTTGTTCGATGCCGGTACCCCAAATATTGTTTTCCCTGCTAAAATGATAAAGGATACATCTAATAAAATAATTTCAAAAAAATTAACTGCATTTGACTTCTTTGGTCCTACTTGCGATAGTATGGATTATATGAAGGGCCCATTCTTACTTCCAAATAATATTAAAGAAAGTGATTACATTGAACTTGGTCAACTTGGAGCGTACGGTTTAACTTTTAGAACAAAATTTAATGGTTACTATTCAAATGAAATTTATGAGGTTGAAGACGAACCAATTCTTTCTATGTACGATAAAGACTTAAGCAAAGCTACTTTGGTTGCTTAATGTCAGGTCA
This sequence comes from uncultured Pelagibacteraceae bacterium, assembly GCA_902606445.1. Classification (GTDB taxonomy): domain Bacteria; phylum Pseudomonadota; class Alphaproteobacteria; order Pelagibacterales; family Pelagibacteraceae; genus Pelagibacter. The sequence continues at coordinate 68,605 of CACLGJ010000002.1, read as the reverse complement.
AAAAAATCCAGGCCATAACAGTAAAAAAGATTTCTTAAAAAGTCCTGTAGAACATATCGATATAACTTCTTTCGACTCGAGAAAAATTATATCCTCTATGGAAAAAATGTCATTTGTTTCTAGGGAAACAGCAAATGCTGCAAATATTTATAACGATATGCTTAAAGATAAAGATTGTACAATTTTTCTTACTTTAGCTGGCTCTACTTCTGCGGCTGGATGCATGAATATTTATAAAGATTTGGTCAAATATAATATGGTGGATGCAATCGTTGCAACAGGTGCCTCTATAGTAGATATGGATTTTTTTGAAGCTCTTGGTTTTAAACATTATCAAGGTTCACAATTTCAAGATGATACAGAGCTGAGGGGTAACTATATAGATAGAATTTATGATACCTACATAGATGAAGAGGAACTTCAAATGTGTGATAAAATCATATGCGAAATCGCAAATAGCCTTGAATCAAGAAGCTATACCTCAAGGGAATTCATTTATGAAATGGGAAAATATTTAAAAGAAAACTCAAAGAAAAAAGATTCTTTAATTGAAACTGCTTTTGACAACAATGTTCCAATTTTCTGTCCTGCATTTACAGACTCTAGTGCAGGATTTGGTTTAGTTATGCATCAAGAGCAGAATCCAAAAAATCATATGACAATAGACTCGGTTAGAGAATTTAGAGAACTAACAGAAATTAAAATTAAATCTAAAGGTTCTGGATTATTTATGATTGGTGGTGGTGTCCCTAAAAACTTTATTCAAGATACAGTTATTTGTGCTGAACTATTAGGAAAAGATGTAGACATGCATAAATATGCTGTTCAAATTACTGTTGCTGATAGTAGAGACGGTGCTTGTAGTAGCTCCACACTAAAAGAAGCTAGTTCATGGGGGAAAGTAGATATTACAAAAGAACAGATGGTGTTTGCAGAAGCTACCAGTGTTTTACCATTGATCGCTAGTGATGCTTATCATAAGGGTGAATGGAAAAATAGAACAAGAAAAAACTTTACAAAAATTTTTGAATAAAATTGAAATATCTCTCAAATAAAAACGGTTTTTTAGGAATTGATAATAAATTTAGCTTTAAAGAAAAAGCTATAATTGTTCCATTTGGATTAGAAAAAACTGTTAGTTATGGGCGTGGAACCAAGAATGGACCTAAAGAAATTATAAAAGCATCTCATCAAGTTGAATTATATGATGAAGAACTTAATTGTGAACCTTATAAAAAAATAGGTATTAAAACTTTAAAACCATTTAAAATTGACAAAAATATTAAAAAAGCACTAAATAAAATCTCAAAAGTTAATAAAGAAATTTTAGAGAAAAAACTCTTCCCAATGACTTTAGGTGGAGAGCATTCAATAACCCCCGGGTGTATTGTTCCTTTTACTAAAAAATATAAAAACATTTGTCTGTTACATTTTGATGCCCATGCAGACTTGCGTCAAAGTTATAATGGAGAAAAATTTTCACACGCTTCAGCAATTAGAAGGTGTCTAGATTATAAAAATGTTTCGTTAATTTCATTTGGGATAAGAAACATCTCAGAAAGCGAAATCCCGTTTTTAAAAAAGAATTCTTCAAGAATAAATATTTTTTGGGCAAAAGATAAAAAAAAATGGAATTTATCTAAATTTAAAAAACTGATTAAAAATAAAACAGTTTATCTTACATTTGATGTAGATGGACTAGATTCAAGCATTATGCCTGCAACCGGTACACCTGAACCAGGAGGACTTTTGTGGGATGAAACATTAGATATAATACGAATTGCAGCAAAAAACTCAAAAATTGTTGGTGCAGATATTAATGAGTTGTCACCAATTAAAGGATTTAATTCCTATAACTTTCTTGTTGCAAAATTAGCTTATAAAATTCTGTCTTATAAATTTTTATATTAAACTTTAATTGGTTTAATAATTTTCAATAACATTCTGAATGGTATTAACATTATTAAAGCAACTAAAATTTTTACTGCTAAATCTCCTAAAGATAAAGTTATCCATGGAACTCCTGTTGAATAAAATGATATTGCGAAAAATAAAAATGTGTCAACTGTTGATCCAATCAACGATGAGGTAAGTGGAGCTACAAACCACTCTTTTTTTCTTAATCTATCAAAAATTTGAATATCTAATAATTGTGCAGTAATAAAAGCTACCCCTGATCCTATTGTAATTCTAATAGAGATTAAATCTGCAAAATCTGTAGAAAATAATAATGTAAATATAATTCCTATTAAAAAACCTAAATATACAATTTGTCTTGCTAATAATTTGCCATACGACCTATTAGCTAAATCTGTTATTAAAAAAGCTATTGGATAACTAAAAGCTCCATAAGTCAGAATCTCATTTAAGCCAAAATAGTTTATTGGGAACTGAACTAAATAGTTAGAACATAGAACAACAACCCCCATCATTATGGAAAGGGTGATAAATAATTTGTTCATTAAGCTGATTTAGCTATTGGTTTCTTTTTAAAAGGTGATTTAATTAATATTACTTTTTTTAATTTTTTTAATCTTGGAGATAAGTTTTTATTTTTTACAGCTTTTAAGAATTCATCAAAACTCCCTTTTTTGTCAACTGATCTTACACCTGAATTACTTACAGTAAGTCTTAAACTTCTTCCAGCAAGTTCGCTCGTAAATTTTACTTTTTTAAGGTTTGGTAAAAATCTTCTTTTTGTCTTATTGTTAGCATGACTAACGTTATGACCTTTCATAGGAATTTTACCAGTAAGTTCACATTTTTTTGACATAATAACTGAGCCTATATAAGGTGAGATGTCGAAAGCGTCAAGTTTAATACATTTAAGAAATAGTTTTATTTCCCACAATTTCTGTGAAATTTTTGACACCATCTCTTATTAACAATTCTTTTAGGTCTTTTTTAATCATACCAGCAATGGTAGGGCCTTGAAATACCATGCCAGTATATAATTGAACATAATCCGCACCTAATAAAAATTTATCATAGGCTGCTTTTCCAGAATCAACTCCCCCTACTCCAATTATTTTTATTTTACCTTTTACTAAATTGTAGAATTTACTTATTAAAAGATTTGATTTTTTTTCTATTGGTTTTCCTGATAAACCGCCTTTCTGATGTTTCTGAATATTTTGAAGAGTTTCTCGAGAAGCATCAGATGTATTTGAAATTATTATTGCACTTATATCATTTGCTAAAAGTATTTCTGAAATTAAGTCGATTTGATTTTCTTTGATGTCTGGTGAAATCTTTACAGCTAGAGGAATTTTACTTTTTAATTGTTTTTTTTTTTCTGAGACAGATTTTAATAACTCTTTTAACTTATTCTCATCATGAAAATTTCTAAGATTTTTAGTATTTGGTGAAGAAATATTAATTGTAATATAATCTGCAACTTCAGAAAACTTTTCTAATCCAATTAAATAATCATTCAATCTATCATTAGAATCTTTGTTTGGACCAACATTAACACCTAACACACCTAATTTTTTATTAGATTTAATTCTATTTAATATTGTATCTGATCCATGATTGTTAAATCCTAGCCTATTTATTAATGCTTGATCTTCTACCAATCTAAATACCCTTGGTTTTTCATTTCCATATTGTTTTAATGGAGTAACAGTACCTACCTCAACAAATCCAAATCCCAATTTAAATAAAGGATTATATACCTCAGCATTCTTGTCAAAACCTGCTGCTATGCCGATTGGATTATCAAGATCCTTTTCAAATAATGTTGTTTTTAATATAGGATCGTTTTTATTTTCATCAAATATATTTGAAACTAAATTAAGTTTAAGAGATTGAATTGCTAAAAAGTGCGCTCTTTCAGGGTCTATTCTAAATATTAAAGATCTTAAATTTGAATACATTATTTTAATTTACTAATTATCAACTCTTTTGTTTCGTTAACACCAAAAAAACTAATAAAAAAACCCATCCTTGGACCATTTTCATCACCAAAGACTACTTCATAAATCAGCTTAAACCAATCTCGAAGGTTTTCTGCATAGCCATTTTCTTTACCTGTTGAATAAATTAAAGTTTGTATATCTTCTGGTGACATCTGATCATTACATTTTTCTAAAGTTTTTACTAAAGCTTGTAGAGCTAATTTTTCATTCTCTGTGGGATTTTTATATTTTTTTTGAGATTTGATTACATCATTAAAATATTTAATTGCATAACCAACCAAACTATCAAAAATTGGAAAATTTTTTTCATAAATATTTGATTTATATTTTTTAACAAATTTCCATAATAGATCTTTATTATCAGCATTACTTGTTTCAACTAAATTCAGTAACATTGAAAAGGTCATTATCATTTCTTCTTTTGGAATTTTTCCATTATGAACATGCCAAACAGGATTCGTTACAAGTTGTTGCTCTGTTTGTTTTTTTGATTTTTCAATATTATCAAGGTATTCATCCACAGCTTTTGGCACTATTTCTTTATAAAGTTTTTTTGCTCTTTTAGGATTTTGATACATATATAAAGATAAACTTTCGGGTGAAGCATATTTCAACCACTGATCTATTGTAATACCATTTCCTTTAGATTTTGAAATTTTTTCACCTTTTTCGTCTAAAAATAATTCATAAGCGAAACCGGATGGATTTTTTTTTCCAATTAAATTTATAATTTTGGTTGATAAAATGGCGCTTTCAATAAGGTCTTTTCCATACATTTCAAAATCTATATCAAGAGCATACCATCTCATTGCCCAATCAACTTTCCATTGTAGTTTGCAATTTCCATTTAAAATACTGGATTCTAGTTTTTTACCTTTATTGTCAAAAATTATTTTAGAATTTTTTTTGTCAATTTCTAAAACTGGTATTTCTAGAACTTGACCTGTATCTGGACAAATAGGTAAAAAAGGGCAGTAGGTTTTTTGACGCTCTTTGCCTAAAGTTGGGAGTATAATATTCATTATACCATCATAATTTTCTAAAATAATTTTTAATGTTGGATTAAAAAAACCATCATTATATAAAGATGTTGAGCTTTTAAAACTATATTTAAAGTTAAAACTATTCAAAAAATCTTTCAACATTTCATTGTTATGTTCTCCAAAACTACCAAATTTTTCAAATGGATCCGGGACTTGAGTCAATGGTTTGTGAAGATTTTCATTTAGCAACTCTTGATTAGGAACATTTTCAGGAACTTTTCTTAATCCATCCATATCATCAGAGAAAGTAATTATTTCAGCAGGAAGGTCTGTAAGTTGCTTCAAAGCATTAACCATCATCGAGGTTCTGGCGACTTCACCAAATGTTCCGATGTGAGGAAGTCCACTTGGGCCATACCCTGTTTGAAGAGTGATTTTACCTTTTTTCTCAATAAATGATTTTCTTTCTCGAAGCATTTTTTTTGCTTCAACAAAAGGCCAAGCACTTGTTTTTTCTAAAATTTCTTTTTTAATCACGAATATATCTTTTTAAAATGTTAAATTAGCGATTTTATTAATTCTTATAGAGTTGAAATTTATTTACCATAAAATAATGTTCTTTCAAAATGTCTAATTATAAAACAGTTTTTTTTACTCTTGGAATTTTGCAAATAATTCTAGGGATATTCATGTTTATCCCAATTATTTTTCAATTTATATATTCGGAATTAGATTCATCTTTTTTAGGAGCTTCAATTGTTACAATAATTTTTGGAACATTATTTTTTTTATCAAATCTAGACCATGATAAAAAATTGACATTACAACAGGCTTTTCTTCTAACGTCTCTTTCTTGGTTAAGTATTGCAATTTTTGGATCTTTACCTTTTATTTTTTCAGATTTAAACTTTTCGTTCATAAATGCTTTTTTTGAAAGTATGTCTGGAATCACAACGACGGGATCAACGGTTATCTCCAATTTGAATGAAATGCCAAAAAGTATATTGCTTTGGAGAGCAATTCTTCAATGGTTAGGCGGCATAGGGATTATAATTATGGCCATCACATTAATGCCAATAATGAATGTTGGGGGAATGCAACTCTTTAAAATTTCAAATAATGATTCATCAGAGAAAATATTGCCTAAATCAAAAGAAATAGCGCTTCGCCTAATATATATTTATACATCACTGACTTTTTTTTGTGGTTTAACTTATAAAATTTTTGGTATGAATTTATTCGATAGTTTAACGCACTCAATGACTACAATAGCAACAGGAGGATTTTCCAATTATAATGAGTCAATTGGTTTTTTTAATAGTGTTTCTATTGAAATTGCAGCAATGATTTTTATAATCTTAGGTAGCTTACCTTTTATTGCGTATATAAAATTTATAAGTGGAGATAAAAAAATACTTTTTAATGATATTCAAATAAGATCTTTTTTTAAAATAATAATCTTTAGCATAATAATTTTGTCAATATATTTGATGATAAGTAGTTCAAAAGAGCTAAATTTTAGATCAGTAATTTTTAATATTATATCTATATTAACTGGTACAGGTTATGTTAATGCTGAATTTGATACTTGGGGAAGTTTTACATTAGTTTTATTCTTAATTTTAATGTTCATTGGAGGATGTGCCGGATCCACAACCTGTGGAGTTAAGATATTTAGAATTCAAATACTGTATCTTTTTATTATTAACCAGTTAAAAAAAATTATTTATCCTAAGGGAGTTTTTGTTTTGAAATATGATAAAAATCCAATAGATAATAAATTTATATCTTCAATTATTTCTTTTATTTACATGTATTTCGTTATTTTTTTTATTTTAACTGCTTTACTATCATTGACTGGATTAGATTTTATTACATCTATCTCTGGAGCAGCAACATCCATATCTAATGTGGGACCTGGGCTTGGTTCAATAATTGGACCAAATGGGGACTTTTCAGCTCTTCCTGATAGTTCAAAATGGATTTTAACATTTGGAATGATATTAGGTAGACTTGAGTTGTTTGCAATATTAGTATTATTCTTACCATCTTTTTGGAGAAATTAATTATGTCTGAAATAAATAAAAAACAATCCTGGTTGGAGTCTTTAATAATTTATAAAGATATTCGAATGATAAGAATTCTTTTATTAGGTGCAATAAGTGGATTTCCTTGGGTATTAATTGCAAGTAGTTTAAGCCTTTGGCTTAAAGAGGAAGGTCTAAGCAGATCAACCATAGGATGGGCAGGTTTAATTTTTGGAGTATATGCTTTTAATTATCTGTGGGCTCCAATCGTAGATAGAATTCAGATTCCATTACTAACCAAAAAAATAGGTCATAGAAGAGGTTGGATAGTTTTGATGCAAATAATTATTTTGTTAAGTTTACTGGTTTGGAGTGTGATCAATCCTACAGAAAATTTGGCATTATTAATTTCTGTTGGATTAATTATTGCTATTGCATCTGCAACTCAAGATATAACTGTAGATGCATTAAGGATCGAACAAATTAATGAAAATGAAGGAAAATCTATGGCTGCAGGAGCGGCTATGGCAGTTGTTGGATGGTGGACAGGTTATAAATTAGGTGGTGTTGTTGCTTTATTCACAGCTGAATTTTTTGAAAATTTAGGTATTTCAGACTACTGGCAAGCTACCTTTTTAGTTTTAGGTGGTTTAGTTATTTTAATGAATATTGGATTAATGTTTGTTCATGAGCCAATAGAGACGGATAGAAAAGCAAAACAAATAGAGACAGATAAGTTAATTAAGGGAAAACTTGGTTCCAACAATTTTATTACAAACTTTATAGCTTATATTTCTGGAACTATTGGTGGTCCGATAATAAGCTTTTTTAAAAAAAATGGTTTTGCTATAGCTGCAGGTATTCTGGGATTCGTTTTTTTGTTTAAAATTGGCGAAGCTTTTATGGGAAGAATGTCTATTCTCTTTTACAAAGAAATTGGTTTTTCAAAAGGTCAAATTGCGATTTATTCAAAAGGATTAGGATGGATTACGACTGTTATATTTACTTTATTGGGTGGTATTATGGCAATGAGAGCTGGAACAATTAAAACGATGTTCTTTGCTGGAGGACTAATGGCTGTAACAAACCTTTTATTTGCAGTTTTAGCCTGGACAGGAAAATCAGAACTTTTATTTGCAATTGCTGTTATAGCTGATGACATTACAGCTGCTTTTGCAACAGTAGCATTTGTTGCATTTATATCTTTGTTGGTTGATAGAACTTACACAGCAACACAATATGCATTACTTGCCTCTGTTGGTACTGCTGGGAGAACTACACTAGCATCATCATCTGGAGCTTTAGTTGACTGGTTAAATGGAGATTGGGGTACATTTTTTGTGTTAACAACTATAATGGTAATACCTTCATTAATTTGTTTATGGTTAATAAAAAATAAAATTAAAATTGGTGCAAAATAATTTTTATTTCATAGGTTGTTTTTCTAATATCTATAAAAAACCTTCTAGTAAATCTGAGATAACTTCACAAATTATATATGGTGAGAAATTCAAAATTCTATCAAAAAATAAAAATTGGATCAAAATTAAAACATTATTAGATAATTACACGGGGTTTATAAGAAATTCAAAATACTTAAAAAAATTCAACCCTAGTTATAAAGTCAGTTCACTTAAAGCAAGAATTTTTAAGAAACCTGGAATTAAAACAAATAGTTGGCTTCCATTTGCATCTAAGTTATCTATTTTAAATCAAAATAAAAACTATATTAAAATTGAAAAAAATAAATGGATTAAAAAAAAAGATATTAAGAAATTAAATTATAATGATAAAAATTTCGTTAAGATATTTAAAAAATTTCTAAATGTAAAATATGTTTGGGGAGGAAAAACATTTAATGGTATTGATTGCTCAGCTTTATTGCAAATATTCTTCACTTATAAAAATTCATTTTATCCAAGAGATACTAAAGACCAAATCAATTACTCTAAAAAAAAATTTAAAAAAAGAAGATTTAAAAAAGGACATATTATATTTTGGAAAGGTCATGTTGCTATGTGTTTAAATTCTAGGCAACTAATTCATGCCTATGGACCAGAAAAAAAGGTTATAATTATGCCAATCACAGAAACAATTAATAGAATTCAAAGAACCGCAAATCTAAAGGTAAAAAAAATATCTAGAATATAATATTAATTTCTCCCAAAATCAGGCTTATCAATATCCTGTTTCAATCTAATAATCTTTGATCTTACTTTTTTGGTTTGAATAAGTTTTTTTATAATAGACTTATTATTTTTTAAATTTATATCTTTTTTAAATTGGTTTAAATTTTTTATAAATAAATCAATCGCTTTTGAAATATTATCTTTATTATTAAAAAAAATATCACGCCACATAATTTGATTTGAGGCTGCTATTCTAGAAAAATCTCTCAATCCACCAGCACTAAATTTTATAAGGCCATAACTTTGTTTTTTTTCAAAATCTTGTGCTGACTTAACTAAATTATATGCAATTAAATGTGGTAAATGACTAGTTATAGAGAAAATTTTATCATGTTTTTCTGCACTCATTAGTACTACTTTTGATCCAATTTTTTTCCAAAACTTAGTAATAATATTAATATTATTTTTTGGAGTATTTTTCTCTTTAATTACTATGCACCACCTACCATAAAACATACTTTCTTTACCATGTTCTGGTCCACTTACCTCTGAACCAGCTATTGGATGACTTTGTATCCAGTGAATTTTTTTTTTTAAAAATTTTTTAATAATTTTAGAAGTTTCTAGTTTTGAAGAACCTATGTCAGTAATTAATGTTTTTGATGAAATAAAATTATTAATTTTCAAAATCATATTTTTATACTCACTCATTGGAGTGCAAAAAATAATTAAATCTGAATTTACAACACCTTCCTTTAATGATTTCACAATTATCCCGGGTAATCTTAATTTTTTAATTTTAGTAATATTCAATTTTGATTTTTCATAAATGAATATTTTCTTTGCTATTTTTTTTTTACTAATTTGTCTCAATAAAGATGAGCCTAATAATCCACAACCAATAATTAAAATATTTTTCATTTTTTCAATACTTGTTTGACAGTATTCATAAATTTTAAGTTTTCTTTTTTAGATCCAATAGTTAATCTTAATTTATTCTTTATACGATAACCATCTTCAGTTGATCTTAACAAAATCCCCTTATTTTTAAGTTTTTCATATAAATAATTTGCCGAATACCTACATTTTTCAAAATTAAGTAAAAGAAAATTAGCAGAAACTGAATTTGAATAAATATTGTAACCTTCAAGAAATTTTTTAATATTTTTGGCGTATAAAAAATTATGTCTAACTGATTTATTGATAAATATTTTATCTTTAAGAGATTCTGCGGCAGCTAATTGTGCAATGCCATTTACATTGAATGGTGGTTTTATCACTTTAAGAGCATCCACTATTTTTTTTGATCCATATCCCCAACCTACTCTTAAAGAAGCTAATCCAAATATTTTAGAAAAGGTTCTTAGGATGAAAACATTATCTTTATTTTTGAATAAATCTAAGCCTGAAGAATAATCTTTATTTTTCATATATTCTGCATAAGCATCATCGATAACTAATAAAATTTTTTTGTTCAATTTTTTTCTTAATTCTAAAACCTCTTTTTTAGTTAAGTAAGTTCCTGTAGGATTATTTGGGTTAGCTATAAAAACAATTTTGGTTTTTTTACTGGTTTTTTTTAAAATTTCTTTTACTGATGCTTTAAAGTTATTTTCCTTTGCAAATAAAACTTTTGCACCAACAATTGTTGAATAAATTCTGTACATTAAAAAACTATATTCTGATACTACCACCTCATCTTTTGAGTTCAAAAATAGTTGACAGATCATTTGAATAACTTCATCTGAGCCTGCTCCACAAATGATTTTCTCTGGATTACATTTGTAAGCATTTGATATTGCCTTTTTTAAATTTTGGGATTTTCCATCGGGATATTTATCTAAATTAAAATTTTTTTTTGATATTATTTTCTTAGCTTTAGGACTCATGCCTAAGGCAGATTCATTTGCAGATAACTTAATTACATTCTTAAGTTTCTTAACTTTTGATTTACCAGGCCTATAAGCTTCAATATTAAAATTTTTAAAATTTGGAGTTGTCATTTTTTTAATTTATGAGCTCTTTATAGATAAAATTACAAATTTTTATAGAGAATAAGAGGTTTTTTTAAAAAATTGACATAATAAATAAGTTCTAGTAAAAAAATTATGCGCTGATTTAACTGAATTGCGAGCGCTTAAAAAAAACCGCTAAAATAGTTTTTTTTCTCACAATTCAAAAAAGGCATAAAAAATATGAACACTGAGAAAAAAATAAAAACTTTAATTGTTAAAAAACCTTTAAAACTAGACTGTGGAAAAACTATCAAAGATTTTCCGATAGCCTATGAAACTTACGGTTCTCTTAATTCAAAAAAGGATAATGCAATTTTAGTTTTTCATGCACTAACAGGAGATCAATTTGTGACAGGAGTAAACCCCGTAACTAATAAAGAGGGTTGGTGGAGTTATGCTGTGGGCCCTAATAAAGCTATAGATACAAATAAATATTTTGTAATTTGTTCTAATGTAATTGGTGGATGTATGGGTTCATATGGACCAAGTCACAAAGATCCAAATAATGAAAATATATTTGGAACAAATTTTCCAGTCATCACTATTAATGATATGGTTAATGCACAATATAATTTACTAAATCATTTTGGAATAGATAAACTATTTTCTATAGCAGGTGGTTCAATGGGTGGAATGCAAGTTCTTCAATTTATTAGTAACTTTCCTAATAAATCTAAAACAGTTATACCAATAGCAACTACCTCAAGTCATTCAGCTCAAAACATTGCTTTCAACGAATTAGGTAGGCAAGCAATTATGGCTGATGGTGATTGGAAAGATGGTAATTATACTTCAAACAATAATAATCCAGGAAAGGGATTGGCAGTAGCTAGAATGGCAGCTCATATAACTTATTTATCAAAAAAAGGTTTACAGGAAAAATTTGGACGAAAATTACAAGAAAGAGAAGACCTTAAATTTGGATTTGATGCTGATTTTCAAATAGAGAGTTATTTAAGATATCAAGGCTCAGTTTTTGTGGATAGATTTGATGCAAATAGTTATCTTTATATTACAAGGGCAATGGATTATTTTGATTTATCTAAACAATTCAAAGGTAATCTTTCAGATGCGTTTATAAATACAAAAGCAAAATTTTTTATAATCTCATTTACATCAGATTGGCTTTATCCAACTCAAGAAAATAAAGATATTGTAATTGCTTTAAATTCGGTAGGAGCAGATGTTGGATTTGTAGAAATAGAGTCAGACAAAGGTCACGATTCATTTTTATTAGATGTGCCAGATTTTTTAAATGCACTTAAAAACTTTTTAGATAAATCCTATTCAGAAAATAAAGAATGAAAAATGAATTTAAAGTAATTGCTGATTTAATTGAAAAAGATAAAAAAGTCTTAGATGTAGGTTGTGCAGACGGAATTTTAATGAAATTTTTAAAAGAAAATAAAAATGCAAATATAAGAGGACTAGAGATATCTAAAGAAAAAGTGCAAGAGTGTATTGCGAAAGGTTTAACTGTAATTGAAGGAAATGCTGAAAAAGACTTAAAACAATTTCCAAATAAATCATTCGATTATGTTGTTTTGAGCCAAACGCTTCAGGCTTTTTTAAATCCTGAGTTAGTATTAAATGAACTTTTAAGAGTTGGAAAAAAAGCAATAGTCACAATTCCTAATTTTGGATACTGGAAAGTGAGATCTCATCTACTAATTAAAGGTACAATGCCAATTACTAAAACTTTACCAGATGAATGGTATAATACACCAAATTTACATATGTGTACTATCAAAGATTTTTTTCATTTTGTTAAATCTAAGGACATTAAAATTTTTAAATCATTAGCATTGAATGGTTTAAATACCTCATTAATAAATGAAAGAAATCTGGGAATAAAAAATTTATTAGCAGATCTTGGTATATTTCTAATAGAAAAATAATATGCAAGTTGAAATAATTCCCTGCCTTCAAGATAATTATAGTTATTTAATTATTGATAAAACTAATTATTCTGCTTGTGTAATTGACCCTAGTGAGTCAGGTCCTATAATCAACTTTATAAATAAAAATAACATAAAATTAAAATATATTCTTAATACTCACCATCATTTTGATCATATTGGTGGAAATGAAGAATTAAAAAGTAAATTTGGATCAACCATTTTAGGTTTTAAGGATGACTCTCATAGAATACCTAAAATAGATATTCTTTTAGAAGATAATCAAATTTGGAAAGCTGAGAACTTTGCTGCTAAAATAATCCACGTTCCTGGGCATACTTCAGGTCACATTTGTTTTCATTTTTTTAATGAAAAATTAGCATTTACCGGAGACACACTTTTTTCTCTAGGTTGTGGAAGAATTTTTGAAGGTACTTATGAAGAAATGTTTAGTTCTTTAAATAAAATTAAGTCTCTACCAATGGAAACTAAAATTTATTGTGGCCACGAATACACACTTGATAACTCAAAATTTTGCATAAAACATGATCCCAAGAATGAAAAATTAAAAAAAAAAATAGATAATATAAAAAAAAAAATTAAAGGTGGTCTACCTACAATACCAACAACTATACATGAGGAGTTAGATTGTAATATATTCCTTAGGTCAAAAGATTTGAAAAGTTTCTCAAAACTTAGGGATTTAAAGGATAATTTTTAATTTATTCGACTTGACTAAATATTCGCTAAGTCTATATTGCGCTAACAAATTTAAACTACAAATACTATGTCATACGCAGTAATACAAACAGGTGGTAAACAGTATAAAGTTAAATCTGGTGAGATTCTAAAAATAGAAAAATTACCTGAATCGAAACCTGAAACAAAAATAGAATTTAAAGAAATCCTTGCTTATGGTGATGATAAAATAATTGAAGTTGGAGCTCCAACTGTATCTGGAGCAAAAGTTGAAGCTGAACTAGTTAAAAATTCTAAAAATAGAACAATCTTAATATTTAAAAAGAGAAGAAGACATAATTCAAGAAGAAAAAATGGACATAGACAAGAATACTCTATGATAAGAATAAATAAAATATTTTCAAAAGATGGTAAAATTTTATCAGAGGCTGAAAAAAAAGTTGCATCTGTTAAAAAAAAGGTGGTAACTGGTAAAGAAGAAAAAAAATAATTAGGTAAATTATGGCAACAAAAAAAGCAGGTGGATCATCAAGAAATGGAAGAGATAGTGCTGGACGTAGACTTGGTGTGAAAAAATATGGTGGTGAAACTGTAATACCTGGAAATATAATTGTACGTCAAAGAGGTACTAAAATCTTCCCTGGAGAAAACGTGGGAATGGGTAGAGATCATTCAATCTTCTCAGTAATAAAAGGTAAAGTAGTTTTTAAAAAAACTAAAGCAGACCGAACTTTCGTTTCAGTAAAACCCAATTAATAGTACAACCTAAATAGATGTTGTATTATGAAATTTTTAGATCAAGTTAAAATATATGTTAAAGCTGGTAATGGTGGTGATGGGTCACCAAGCTTCCGAAGAGAAAAATTTATAGAATATGGTGGACCAGATGGAGGAGATGGTGGCAAAGGTGGTTCAGTCATTTTAAAATCTGAACAAAATTTAAATACTTTGATTGATTACCGTTTCCAACAACATCACAAAGCTGAAAGGGGTGAAAATGGGATGGGACAAAATAGAACTGGAAGGGGTGGAGAAGATTTAATTTTGAAAGTTCCTCTGGGTACACAAGTTTTTGAAGAAGATAATAAAACTTTAATATATGATTTCACAAAACCGGATGAGGAATTTGTAGCTGCAACTGGAGGAAAAGGTGGATTAGGCAATACTCGATTTAAGAGTTCAACAAATAGAGCTCCACGAAAATACACTAAAGGAAGTTATGGTGAAGAATTTACAATTTGGCTTCAACTAAAAACTATTGCAGATATTGGAATTATTGGGTTGCCTAATGCTGGAAAATCTAGTTTGCTAGCCTCAATTACAAATGCAACTCCTAAAATTGCAAATTATCAATTTACTACAATAAACCCAAACCTTGGTGTTGCATCCTATGATAATAAAGAAATTACTATTGCAGATATCCCTGGATTAATAGAAGGTGCTCATAAAGGAACTGGATTAGGAATTCAATTCTTAAAACATATTGAGAGATGCAAAACTATTTTACACCTAATTGACATTACTGTGAATGATATTGAAAAGGCTTATAAACAAGTAAAAAGAGAACTTTTTAATTACAGTCCAGATCTTTCGAAAAAAAAAGAGCTTATTGTTTTAAATAAAATTGATTTAGTAGATGAAAATTTAATTAAAGAGATAACCAATGATTTTTCAAAAAAGATAAATGGTGAAATTTTATTACTTTCTACATTTGATAAAAATTCAATTTTAAAAATTAAAGCAAAATTAATCTCATATGGCTCTTAATAATTCTAAAATAATTGTTATTAAAATAGGTTCTTCTCTATTGGTAGACAAAAATAAAAAAATTAGAAAAAAATGGCTTACTAGTTTTGCTAAGGATATTAAAAATTTGAAAAATAAAAATAAAAAAATAATTATTGTAAGTTCGGGTGCAATTGCACTGGGATGCATAAAAATGAATTATAATAAAAAAAATCTGAAATTAGATAAAAGTCAAGCTATTGCGTCTATTGGTCAAATAGAATTAATGAATTTATTTTCTAATACTTTTGCAAAATATAGATTAAATATATCTCAAATTTTGATAACACTCCAGGATACAGAGGAAAGAAGAAGATCTTTAAATGCCAAAAGAACATTTGAAAATTTATTTAATTTAGATTTTATTCCAATAGTTAATGAAAATGATACTACAGCAACTTCTGAAATAAAATATGGCGACAATGACAGACTTGCGTCTAGAGTTGCTCAAATAACGAATGCTGATACTTTAATTCTTTTATCAGATGTAAGTGGTCTTTATTCAAAAAATCCAAAAATATTTAAAGATGCAAAATTAATTAAGCGGGTTGAAAATCCTGACAAGGAGTTAAAAAACATACATTTCAGAGGGATAAATGAGTTTGGTAGTGGTGGCATGAATACAAAAATTGAAGCTGCTAAAATTTGTCAATTGTCAGGATGTGATATGATTATATCTAATGGGTTATACTTAAATCCTATAGATAGAATTTTAAAAAAAGATGAATATACAATATTTAAATCAAAAGTTTCAAAATTAGATGCTAGAAAAAAATGGATTATAAGCTCTGTTTCACCTAAAGGTGAATTAATAATTGATGATGGAGCTAAAAAAGCTTTAAAAAATAGTAAAAGCTTATTGGCTGCAGGTATAAAGAAAGTAAATGGTGATTTTAAAAAAGGAGATCATATCAGAATTCTTGATAAATCTAATAAAGAGTGTGCAAGAGGATTGTGTTCTTTTTCTTCAAATGAAATTAAAAAAATATTGGGTCATCATTCTAAGGAAATTGAAAAAATATTAGGATATATTACTAAATCTGAAGTAGTTCACAAAGATGATATGGTGGAGATTTGATGATAAATTATTTATTTGATGTTGGAAAAAACGCTAAAAAGGCTTCATTTGATAGTGTAAATTTTAAAATAAAGAATAAGGTTTTAAAAGATTACATTAAATTAATATTAGATAATAAATCAAAAATTATTTTAGAAAATAATAAGGATTTAAAAAAAGCTAAAAAAAATAAATTAAGAGAAAATTTTATTAAAAGACTTTTATTAAATAGAAAAAAAATTTTAGGGATAATAAATTCTATAAACACAATTATTAGTTTAAAAGATCCTGTAGATCAGGTTTTAAAAAAATGGAAAAGATCTAACGGTCTTAAAATTGAAAAAAAAACAATTCCGATTGGAGTAATAGCAGTAATTTATGAAAGTCGACCAAATGTTACATCCGATGTTGCTGCTCTGTGTTTTAAAGCTGGTAATCCAGTTATTTTAAAAGGTGGTTCTGAAGCTTATTACTCAAATAAAATTCTTGCAAATTTATTTAAAAAGGCACTTCAAAAAAACAAAGTAAATAAAAACTATGTTCAATTTATTGAGTCTCAAGATCGAAAAATTGTTAATTTTTTGTTATCTAAGATGATAAATTACGTTGATGTAATTATTCCTAGGGGTGGTAAGGGCTTAGTTAAAAAAGTTCAAGATATATCAAAAATACCAGTTATTGGCCATTTAGAGGGCGTATGTCATACATACATAGATGAAAAAGCAGATTTAAACATGTCAAAAAGAATTACTCTAAATGCAAAACTTAGAAATACTGCAATATGTGGTGCTACTGAGACAATTTTAATTCATGAGAAAATACTTAGTAGATTTTGTAATCCAATTTTATTTAATTTGGAGAGGAATGGTTGTCAAATAATTGGTGATAAAAAAATTAATAAATTTTACAAAGGTAAAATTAAGATTGCCAAAGAGAGTGATTGGACTAGAGAGTATCTAGGAGCAAAAGTTTCCGTTAAATCAGTGAAGAATATTGATGATGCTATAAATCATGTAAACAAATATGGAACAATGCATACAGATGCAATTATTACAAAAAATATTAAATCAGCTAAAAAATTTTTAAAAGAAGTGAAAAGCTCAATAGCTATGCATAATACTTCCACACAATTTGCAGATGGTGGGGAATTTGGTTTCGGTGGTGAAGTCGGGATATCAACAAACACTCTTCCACCAAGAGGCCCTGTAGGATTAAGTCAGCTTGTTTCTTATAAATATCAGGTTTCAAGTAATGGCAAAACTAGGAAATAATTTGAAATCAAAAAAAATTAAAATTGGAATTTTAGGTGGGTCATTTGACCCTGCTCATAATGGTCATTTAGCTATTTCAAAAGAAGCTTTTAAAAAATTTGGTTTAAAATCTATTATTTGGGCTATTACAAATCAAAACCCATTCAAAAAAAAAACATATAACAATCTTAATGAAAGAATAAATCATTGCAAAAAAATAATTAGAAACAACAAATTTATAAAAGTTAAGTATTTTGAAAATTTAATTAATTCAAACAGAACAACTGATCTGATTGATTATTTTTACAAAACTCATAAATATGAATTATTTTTTTTGATTGGAGCAGATAACCTCATAAAATTTCATAAATGGCATAGATGGAAAAATATTTTAAAAAAATCCAAACTTATAGTTTTTGATCGCCATGGTTTTAAAAAAAGTTCATTAAATTCAAAAACATACAAAAATTTTACCAATAAAACTGTTACATTTGTTGAATTTAATAAAGTCAACATTTCATCTTCTCAATTAAGAAAAATTTGATAGTGTTTATTTAATTAATGGATAAAAACTCAGACCTTAAAAATATCATAATTAAAACTCTTGATTTAAACAAAGCTCATGACATTGTAAGTATCGATCTTAAAGATAAAAGTTCAATGGCAGATTTCATGATTATAGCAAGTGGAACATCATCGAGACATATTCAATCTTTATCAGAACAAGTATTAGAAAATTTTAAAGATTATGGATTAAAAAATTCTAAAATTGAAGGTAAAGAAAGTAATGAATGGAAGCTTGTAGATGGTATCGATCTTATTGTTCATATTTTTCATCCTGAAAAAAGAAAATTTTATGAATTAGAAAAAATTTGGGCAGAACTAATACCGAAAGAAAAAGTAATAATATGAAATATTTTCTAATTTTAGTTTTATTTTTAAATAGTTTATTTTTAACTAACTATTCTAATTCAAATGAAAATAATATTTATAAGAAAATTGATTTATTTGGAGAGGTATTAGAAAAAATCAATGATGAATATGTGGATGAAATAAATCAATCGGAAAGTATGGACTCTGCGATTAACGGTCTTCTTCAATCTCTAGATCCTTATTCGGCATATATGTCACCAGATATATTTATTGAGATGCAAACCGAAACTAGTGGGGAATTTGGAGGATTGGGAATTGAAGTAAGTATGGAATCAGGAGTGGTAAAAGTAATTTCTCCTATAGATGACACTCCAGCCTCAAGAGCAGGAATTAAGGCCGGAGACTACATTGTAAAAATCGAAGATACACAAGTACAGGGCAAAACTTTAAGTGAGGCAGTTGACTTAATGCGTGGTCCAGTTGGTTCTAATATTGAGCTTACAGTAAGGCGGAGTGGAGAAAAAAAAGCTCTTACATTCAACATTATTAGAGAAATAATTAAAATTCAATCTGTGAAAGCAGATTTATTAGAAAATGATATAGGATATATAAGGCTTACTTCATTTAATGAAAATAGCAGCAAACAGATAGAGGATAAAATAAAAGATTTAGAAACCAATCAAAATATTAAAGCCTATATTTTAGATTTAAGAAACAATCCTGGGGGATTACTTTCACAAGCAATTAAAATTTCAGATTTTTTTTTAGACAATGGTGAAATAGTATCAACAAAAAGTAGGAAAGTTTCAGAAAATAGAAAATGGTTTGCAAAAAAAGGTGATTTAACAAATGGAAAAACCTTAATTGTTTTGATTAATTACGGCTCTGCCTCTGCATCTGAAATAGTAGCTGGTGCATTAAAAGATCACAAGAGAGCAGTTATTTTAGGTGAAAATAGTTATGGAAAAGGTTCTGTTCAATCAATAATTCCTTTAAAAAACAAAGGAGCAATTAGATTAACAGTCGCTAAATATTATCTTCCCTCAGGTAAATCAATTTCTGAAGTAGGCGTTAGTCCTGACATTGAAATAAATGAAGAAGGTGAAGAGTTTAAAATTAAATCTGAAACTGATAATCAGCTCATTTACGCTATTAAACTTTTGAAGGGTTAAAATGGAGGAAAAGTTTACAAATTTACCGCTGCGAAGTGGAGTTGGAATTGCTGTAATTAATAAAAGAAATAAAATTTTTGTTGCAAAAAGAATTGATAATCCAAAAAACTTTTGGCAAATGCCGCAGGGCGGTGTTGATGATGGAGAAGATTTTTTAACAGCTGCATATCGAGAGCTAGAAGAAGAAACCAGCATAAAAAATGTAGAATTAATTTGTGAACTTGATGGATTTGTTAATTATAATCTTCCAGATCAATTACTTGGTATTATTTGGAAAGGTAAATATAAAGGTCAAAGGCAAAAATGGTTTTTAATGAGGTATCTGGGTGAAGATCATGAAATTAATATTCAAACAAAAAAACCAGAATTTTTAGATTGGAAATGGGTTGATCTTCAAGAAATAACCAAGCTAGTGGTAGATTTTAAATTTCATGTATATAAAGAAGTGCAGGAAAAAATTAAAAAAATATTAATTAATAGATCTTAGCACATCAATTTTTTGGTCAACTAAAAATTTCTCTTGATCGCTTAATTCAGCTTTATTGACTTCATTTTCTGCTTTTTTTATCAAATCTTGTATTTTATTCTTATTTATATCTTTTAAGTTAAAAATTGAACTAGTTAAAACCGACAGATTATTATCTTTAAATTCAACAATCCCATCCTCTACAAAAAATCTTTCTTCTCCAGATTTTGAATTGATAGTTACAATTCCAGGTTTTAAGAAAGATATAATTGAAATGTGATCTTTCAATATACCCATCTCTCCTTCAAATGCAGGAACAATAGCCTCTATAACATCATCTTTTGAAAAAAAAGATTTTTCTGGATTAACTATTTCTAATTTAAATTCTTCACTCATTAGGCGGCAGCTTCTTGCTCTATTTTCTTAGCTTTTTCTATAGCCTCTTCAATTGTACCCACCATATAAAAGGCAGCTTCAGGTAAGTGATCATACTCACCTTTACAGATTGCATCAAAACCTTTGATAGTTGAGTCAAGATCAACAAGTTTTCCTGGTGATCCAGTAAATACTTCTGCAACAAAGAATGGTTGAGATAAAAATCTCTGAATTTTTCTAGCTCTTGCTACAACTAATTTATCTTCTTCAGATAACTCATCCATTCCAAGAATAGCTATAATATCTTGTAGAGATTTATATGATTGTAATATTTTTTGAACATCTCTTGCAACCCTATAATGTTCAT
Source organism: uncultured Pelagibacteraceae bacterium (assembly GCA_902606445.1). GTDB lineage: Bacteria > Pseudomonadota > Alphaproteobacteria > Pelagibacterales > Pelagibacteraceae > Pelagibacter. Next base: position 47,589 of record CACLGJ010000002.1, on the reverse strand, counting down.
CTCCAACAATTCTTGGATCCAAAATTCTTGATGTAGAGTCAAGTGGATCCACAGCAGGATAAATACCAATTTCAGCAATTTGTCTTGAAAGTACAGTAGTTGCATCCAAGTGAGCAAAAGATGTTGCTGGAGCAGGGTCTGTTAAATCATCTGCAGGTACATAAATTGCCTGTACAGATGTAATTGACCCTTTGTTTGTAGTCGTGATTCTTTCTTGTAGATTACCCATATCAGTTGCTAGTGTCGGTTGATATCCAACGGCAGATGGTATTCTTCCTAATAAAGCTGAAACCTCTGATCCTGCCTGAGTAAATCTAAAAATATTATCTACGAAAAAAAGTACGTCCTGACCTTCTTGGTCTCTAAAGTATTCAGCTACAGTTAATCCTGTAAGTGCAACTCTTGCTCTTGCTCCAGGAGGTTCATTCATTTGTCCATAAACAAGAGCAGCTTTTGAACCTTTCCCCTCTTTTTTAATTACTCCAGACTCAATCATTTCATGATAAAGATCATTTCCTTCTCTAGTTCTCTCTCCAACACCTGCAAACACTGAAAAACCACCATGAGCTTTTGCAACGTTATTAATTAATTCCATGATTAAAACTGTTTTTCCTACTCCTGCTCCACCAAATAATCCGATCTTTCCACCTTTCGCATAAGGTGCAAGTAAATCAACTACTTTAATACCTGTTACAAGTATTTCAGTTTCTGTTGATTGATCATTAAATTCAGGTGCTGCTCTATGAATTGGCCAACTTTCTTTAGTTTTAACTTCCCCTCTTTCATCAATGGGTTCACCGATTACATTAATAATTCTTCCAAGAGTTTCAGGTCCAACTGGAACTTGTATTGGAGCATTTGTGTTAGTAACTTCATCACCTCTTTTTAGCCCTTCAGTAGCATCCATAGCTATTGTTCTAACAGTAGTTTCACCCAAGTGTTGCGCTACCTCTAAAACTAGTCTGTTATCACTGTTTTTACATTCCAATGCTGTTAAAATTTCTGGTAGTTCACCATCAAATTTTACGTCTACCACCGCTCCAATAACTTGTGTAATTATTCCTTTACTCATAATTATAAACTTTCTGCTCCTGATATGATTTCTATTAGTTCTTTTGTAATTGCTGCCTGACGACTTCTATTATATTCAATAGTAAGTTTGTCAACCATTTCACCTGCGTTTCTAGTCGCATTATCCATTGCACTCATTCTAGACCCTTGCTCGCTAGCTGAATTTTCTAACATTGCTTTAAATATTTGAGTAGATATATTCTTTGGCAATAAATTATTTAAAATTTCATCTTCATCTGGTTCAAATTCGTAACTTTCATCTGAACTATTTTCTTCTCCTTCATTATTTAAAGGTATAATTTGCTGTGCTTGAGGTATTTGAGTAATAACGTTTTTAAATTGATTGTAAAAAATTGTACAAACGTCAAATTCACCCGCCTCAAATTTTTCAATTACTGTTTTTCCTACTTTATCGGCATCAAAATAATTTGTATTTTTAGACTCTTTGAAAGAAATATTTTTGATTATTTTGTTACCATAAACTCTTTTTAATTGATCATTTCCCTTTGAGCCTACAGTTATAATCTTAAGATCTTTGCCTTCATCTAAAATTTTTGAAAAAAAGCTTTTAGCCTTTTTAACAATATTAGAATTAAATCCACCACACAAACCTCTATCAGAAGTCATCACTACACAAAGATGCGTTTTTTCCTGGCCAGTGCCAGATAATAACTTTGGTGCATTTTCTTTATCAGATATTCCATTTGATAAATTTAAAATAACATTATTCATTTTTACAGAATATGGCCTTCCTTTTTCAGCACTTTCTTGGGCTCTTCTTAACTTTGCTGCTGCAACCATTTTCATAGCTTTAGTAATTTTTTGTGTGGACTTTACACTGGTTATTCTCTTTTTTAGATCGTCTAAACTTGCCATAAATTATTAAGATTTAAAATTTCCTTTTAATTGAGTAATTACCTCAACAAGTAATTTTTCTTTATCTTCCTCGAGTTTTCCTGAACTTAAAATTGATTCTATAATTTCAGCCTTATCCGATTTACATTTGTCTATGATCTTACTTTCAAATTCAGCGACATCTTTTAAATCAATATCGTCTAGATAACCTTTAACTCCACAAAATACTGATATAACTTGTTCCGCAACAGTCATAGGTGAATATTGTTTTTGTTTCAAAAGTTCAGTTAATTTAGAACCTCTATTCAAAAGCTGTTGAGTAGATGCATCTAGATCAGATCCAAATTGAGCAAAAGCTGCCATTTCCCTGTATTGTGCTAATTCTAGTTTCATCGAACCAGAAACTTTTTTCATCGCTTTTGTTTGAGCTGATGAACCAACCCTAGATACTGACAAGCCTACGTTAATTGCGGGTCTTATACCTTGGTTAAATAGTTCTGTTTCAAGGAAAATTTGACCGTCTGTGATTGAAATGACGTTAGTTGGAATGAATGCAGATACGTCTCCACCTTGTGTTTCAATAATTGGAAGTGCAGTAAGTGATCCACCGCCATGTTCATCACTTAATTTTGCTGCTCTTTCAAGCAATCTACTATGAAGATAAAATACATCTCCAGGATAAGCCTCACGCCCTGGAGGTCTTCTTAGTAACAAAGACATTTGTCTATAAGCAACTGCTTGTTTAGATAAATCATCATAAATTATTAAGGCGTGCATTCCATTATCTCTAAAATACTCACCCATAGCACAACCTGTATACGGTGCTAAAAACTGTAAAGGAGCAGAGTCAGATGCAGTAGCAGCAACAATTGTTGTGTACTCCATCGCTCCAGCTTCTTCTAATGTTTTTTGAATTTGTCTTACCGTTGATCTTTTTTGTCCAACTGCAACATAAATACAATACAGTTTTTGTTTTTCATCACCAGATTCATTTATTTTTTTTTGATTAATAATTGCATCTATTGCTACAGCTGTCTTACCAGTTTGTCTATCACCTATAATCAATTCCCTTTGACCTCTTCCAATCGGAACTAAACTATCAATTGATTTAAGACCAGTTTGCATTGGTTCGCTAACTGATTGTCGTGGGATAATACCTGGTGCTTTAACCTCCACTCTACTTTTTTTAATACCTTTATCTAATGGTCCCTTACCGTCAATAGGATTTCCTAAACCATCAACTACTCTACCTAGTAATTCTTTTCCAACTGGCGTGTCAACAATATTTCCAGTTCTTTTTACTACATCGCCCTCTTTAATATTTCTGTCATCACCAAAAATTACAACACCAACATTTTCACTTTCTAAATTTAGAGCCATACCTTTTGAACCATCTGCAAACTCTACCATTTCACCAGCCTGAACATTGTCCAAACCATAAATCCTAGCAATACCATCTCCAACTGATAAAACTTGACCAACTTCTGTAACTTCTGCTTTATCACCAAAATTTTTAATTTGTTCTTTTAATATTTTTGTAACCTCTGAAGGATTTATTTCCATTTATGCCTCTATCATTCTATTTTCGATTTGTTGTAATTTGTTTTTAATTGAGGTGTCAACCATAGTACTTCCGACTTGGACTACTAAACCTCCTATTAAACTCTTATCATGTTTGTAGTTTAATTTTATTTTCGAACTAAAATTTTTTGTTAACTCTTCCGTAATTTTTACTATTTCTTCACTAGATAATTCTTTTGCTGATTTTAATTCAGCCTTAAGTTCTCCTCTTTTTCTTGAACAAATTTCGATAAAACTTTTAAGAATACGCTCAATAAAAAAGAAGCGTCTTTTTTTAATTAAGAAGCTTAAAAAATTTTTAAATAAAATGTCAAATTTGTTATTTTCAGAGATTATATTGATTACTTTTAATAAATCCTCTTTGCTTCTAGTTGGATCTTTAATTAAAGTAGAAAAATCTTTACTTTGATTAATTAAATTAAGAACAGATGAAGACTGATGTTCAATTTGACTTAAAAGATTATTTTCTTCTGAAAGTTCAAAAAGCGCAAGAGAATATCTTTCAGCTGAAGTTATTGAAAATCTGTTATTTTTACTCAACTTAGTTCCTCTATAATGTTGAAGATTAATTAAAAATCACGATTTAAATATCATACGACCCTTATGTCTTCAAGTGGCTGATTTAAAAAAACACCTATTTTTTGAAGTTAATTGAAGTTTATAGGGTCAACATCAACTGTCAGTTTTATTCCACTAGAAAATTTATATCTTGAGATCAATTCACTTATTGAATTCTGTAATTTTAGAGATTTTGAGCCCCTAATTAATAACCTAACCCTAAATTTTTTTTTTATCCTAAATATTGGAGCATTAACAGGACCAAGAATTTTTGCATTAATTTTATCCTTCAAGAATGTTTTAAAATAAAATGCATTTTTTTCTAGAGTATGCTCGTTTTCACCAGTTAATATTAATGAGATAAATCTTTCATATGGAGGAAGTTTATTCTTTTTTCTAATTTCTAATTCTCTATCCAAAAATATGTCAGGATTTTTATTTGTAATCTCATTTATCAACTTTGTATCTTTATTATAAGTCTGAAAATATACATTAGCAGGCTTGCCTGATCTACCAGCTCTTCCCGATAATTGATGGTATAATTGTAAGTTTTTTTCTGCTGCTCTTAAATCATGACCTTGCGTTGATAAATCAATATCAACAATAATAATACAATTTAAATTTGGAAAATGAAAACCTTTAGAAATTAACTGAGTTCCAATAAGAATTTCAATTTCATTATTAACAATTTTTTTGATTATTTCTGAAGATTTTTTCTTATTCATTGTGTCGCTTGAAAAAATTTCAATTTTTTTTGTAGGGAAATTTTTTTTTACTTCCTCAAAAATTCTTTCAACACCTGGGCCATTAAATATAAAATCACATTTTCCATCTCTAGAACAATCTCTATTAAGTGATGATTTAAATCCACAATAATGACAAAGAAGAGAATTTTTGCCTTTGTGATAAACTAAATTTATAGAACAATTTGGACAGGCATAAGTATTTAAACATTTATTACAAAATACATATGGTGAAAAACCTCTTCTATTCAAAAAAAATAAAACTTGATTTTTTTTTTCTAAATGAAAATTTGCTTTTTTTATTATTTCTTTTGATAACCAGGTTTGTTTTTCAAGTTTAGTATTATTTAAATTTATTATTTCATAATTTGGTAATGCTGCATCCAGATATCTTTGTTTTAATTTTGATATGGTGTATTTTTTTTTCTTTATATTTTCGTAAGTTTCGATAGATGGAACAGATGTAATTAAGTTAATTGGAATATTTTCAAAATAAGCTCTTGCAACTGCCATGTCTCTTGCATTGTAAATTAAACCCTCATCTTGCTTATAAGATTGATCATGCTCCTCATCAACAATGATTAAACCTAATTTTTTAAATGGTAAAAAAAGAGATGATCTTGCACCAATTAAAACCCTAATCTTTCCCTCATTGATACCACTCCAAATTATCTCTTTTTTTTTCTTGCTAATACCCGAGTGCCAAACAGCTGGCTTAAAACCAAAAAATTCAAAAAATTTCTGCTCAAATTGACTAGTTAATCCAATTTCAGGTAATAAGATTAAACCCTGAAACCCTTCTGTTATTAAGCTTTTAAGCGCCTCAAAATACACGATAGTTTTTCCTGATCCTGTTGTTCCTTGCAATACGTGAACTCTAAATTTATCTCTAAATTTATTCATTAATTTTAAGGAACTTTTTTGTTCAATGGATAATTGAAATGAATGATTTTTCATCTCAAACTTGTAATCTTTGTATTTTTCATCAATTAATTTTTCAATTGCATTACTACTCAACAAAGATAATTTTAATGCCATACCTTTTGGAATTAGATTATATTGAGAAAACCAATTTAAAAATTTTATAGTATCTTTTTTAAGAACAGAAATTTCTAATCTTTGTAAAACTTTTCTAATTTTAAAATTTTTTTTGACACTTTTTTCAAATCCGTCCCAAACTACGCCTATGATTTTAGATTTTCCAAATGGAACAATAACATACTCACCAACTTTTAGTTTACGATCACTTTCATATGTAAATGGATGGTCAAATATATTAGGTAATAAAATTGGAAATTTCATCTTAAAAATTTTATTATTTATCAATAACAATAACTGTAGTAATAATAGATTTTTAGTCTATAAGCTATAAAACTAATACTTAATATTCAACTTGCAAAATGAAAATTCCACTGTGTAAACCTTCAATAGATAATGATGAAATAAAATTAGTTTCAAAGTCATTAAAATCTAATTGGCTAACACATGGACCTTATAATCAAAAATTTGAAGAACTCTTTAACAAAAAATTTAATAATAAATACTCTATTGCAATGAATTCATGTACTAGCGCTTTAGAATGCGCAGTTAAATCCCTAGGTGTTAAAGGTGAAATTATAATACCAAGTTTCACATGGGTTTCTACCGCCAATGCAGTTTTAAATTGCGGCTCAAAGCCAGTTTTTGCAGACATAGACTTTAAAACAAGAAATATAAATCTCAAAAATATTAAAAAATGTATCACAAGTAAAACTGTAGCAATTATAGTGGTCCACTTTGCGGGGTTGCCTTGTGATATGATTGAAATTTCAAAATATTGTAAAAAAAATAACATTAAAATTATTGAAGATAGTGCTGAGACCTTAGGAGCAAAAGTCAATAATAAATTTACTGGTACCTTCGGAGTAGGGTGTTTTTCATTTTTTCCAACTAAAAATATTACTACAACTGAAGGTGGTATGTTAACGACAAATAATAAAAATACCTATAATTACGTCAAAAAATTAATAGCACATGGTATAGATAAAAATATAAAAAAAAATTTTTGGTATAGAGTAGCTGTACTTCCAGGACACAATTTTAGGATGCCAAATCATTTGGCAGCGATAGGTTACTCGCAATTAAAAAAAATTAAAAAGTTTAATAATGCAAGAAATAACATTGCAAATTTATATAATTTAGAGCTGTCAAAGCCGTTTTATAAAATTAATGTGCCTTATATACCAAAAGGTTTTACTCATTCATTTCAAATGTATACAATTACTGTAAATGCAAAAATTCGAAACAAACTACTTAATTTTCTAAAAAAAAATAACATAGAGGCTTCTGCACATTTCGACCCTCCTTTACACTCTCAAAATTATCTGAAAAAATATAATAAAAAAAAATTACCTATTACTGAAAAGTTATCAAAAGAAATAATAACACTTCCAATATTCCCAGATATGACTAAAAAAGAAGTGTTTTACGTGATCAAAATCATAAAAAAATTTTATAAAATAAATAATTTATGAAAACAACTTTAATTACTGGAGGTTTGGGTTTTATTGGATCTAATATTTGCGAGTTATTATTGAAAAAAAAATATGCTGATAAGTGTATTTTGCTAGATAATTTTGGTGGCTATATGAACCCTATAAAAGATGGTTTTATAGATTTTAGAAAACAAAGATTCCCATCATTAAAAAATATAATTATAGAAAGGTGTGACACCAGTAATTACAAAGCTTTATCCACTATTATTAAAAAGTATAAACCAAACTATATATATCATACTGCGGCTTTACCTTTGGCTAAAGTTTCTAATTTAAATAACGAGGAAGCAAAAATAAGTTCTGTTGACTCTACAGTAAATATTATTGATGCAATAAACTTAGTACAAAACTCAAATAAGCATTACAAATTTAATCGATTTATATATTTTTCATCAAGTATGGTTTATGGTGATTTTAAAACATCAACTGTTAATGAGCAGTCAGAAAAAAACCCTAAAGACGCTTATGGTATTATGAAATTAGCCGGTGAAGTTGTTACTGAAGGATTGTGTAAATTACATAAAATACCATACACTATAATCAGACCTTCTGCTGTTTACGGACCAAAAGATATGAACAGAAGAGTATCTCAAATATTTATTGAAAACGCATTTGAAAAGAAAAAAATTTATATTCAAGGCAAAAATGAAAAACTTGATTTCACTTTTATAAAAGATTTAGCTAACGGATCTATTCTTGCAGCAAGAAGTAAAAAGGGAATTAATGAAGTATTCAATATTACATGTGGAAAGGGTCAAACTCTTTTGAGTTATGTTATTTATCTTAAAAAGAAGTTTCCTGAATTAAGATACATAATACAAGAAAGAGACAAAACTAAACCCTCGAGAGGAACTCTGTCAATTAAGAAAGCAAAAAAACTATTAGGGTATAAACCTAAATATAGTTTAAGAGATGGTATTAATGAATATTTCAACTTTTTAAAGAAAAATTTTAGATATTAATTTTTGTGCTAAAAAAAATCTATCTATTTTGTCCTTCGATACATGATGGTGGTTTAGAGAAAACATTATCTATATATGCAAATTTCTTATCAAAACATTTTAAGGTAACACTAGTTACAAATACTTTTAATAAAAGAAGATTAAAGATTATTAATAGAAATGTAAAAATTATCAATTTTAAGAATAAATTTTTTCTTAAAAATAGAATAGCTAATAATCTTTTTTGTATTTTAAAAACATTTATGATGAATGAAAAAAAATTAGTTATTTTTTCATTACATGATCATTTTTTTCTTTGTTTTTTAAAGTTTATAAAATTTAAGTTTAAATTAATAGTTAGAACACAAACTGCTATTATCAATGAAAAAAATAAAGACGAGGAAAATAGTATTAAAGAAAGATTTTTTTTTAGAAATTTTGTAACGTTTTTTTATAAATTTTCTGATTTAGTGATCACATTTTCAGAGCAAAATAGATCATTTTTAAAAAATAAAATTAAAGTGAAAAATGTAGAAGTTATATATAATTATTTTCCACAACAAAAAGCTCAAAAAAAAGCAAAAAAAGTTTATAATATTTTTTTTGTAGGAAGACTAGTTCCTGACAAAGATCCAATCTTTTTTTTAAAAAACTGTTTATCTCTATCCAAAAAAGTACAATTCAATATTAGTATTGTTGGTAAAGGAAGTTGTTATGAGACAATAAGATCAATGTCAAAAAAAAATAATGTAAAAATATATGGGTACATAGAAGATGGGATTAAGAAATTAAATAAGCAAATAGATGCTATATGTATTACTTCAAAATATGACGGAACACCTAATGTTTTAGGTGAAGCAGTAGCGTATAAAATTCCATGTCTAGCACCAAAAGGTGTTGGGTTGTCAAATTTAATTTTGTTGAATGGTAAAGGTGGTTATCTATATAAACCAAATTCCGATAATGACTTTAAAGTAAAACTAAGCTCAATGCTACTTAACTATAAAAAGGCAATTTATAAATCAAAATTATCTTATAAAGAGTTAAAACGCTTTGGTTACAATAATACTCTTATAAAATTAAAACGTTGTATTAATGAAATTCTTTAAAAATCCTACTTTTAAATTAAGTAAAGAAGATATTTATCAAATTATAAATTTAAAGAATTCTGAGTGGAATTACGGTATTTCATCACAATTAAAATGGTTTAATGATAAAAAAAATGTATTTAAAAATGATTTACATTTTTATCTTAAAAAAGATAATAAAATAGTTGCTTATGTTCAGCTTGGTAATAGAAATTGCATTATTAATTCTAAAAGTAAAATTTATATTTTATTTAGAACACTTATTGTTTCAAAGAAAAATCGGGGAAAAAATTTATCAAAAAAAATTATGAATGAAGTTTTAAAATTAATTAAAATACAAAAAAAACCTTGTTTTCTATTATGTAAAAAAAAATTAATTAATTTTTATAAGAAATATGGATTTGAAAAATTAAATAAAAAAAAATATAAAATAGAAGATCATAAAAATACACTACATGGAATGATTCATAATTTTAATAAAGCAGATCTAATTAAAAAGAAGAAATTTTATTATAATATTTAATTTCTTTTTTTATAATAATAAGTTATCTGAGATTTTTCCAAAACCTATATAAGAAAAAATCAAATTTATCATGCTTCAAAAATCTCTACCAAATTTATATTTATATAGTCCCGTAAGTGTTTTATTTTAAGTTTTTTTTAAGAGTGTATTGCCCTTTTATCAACTGAAAGCGCAGCCTCTTTTACTGCTTCAGAAAAAGTAGGATGTGCGTGACATGTCCTTGCAATATCCTCTGAGCTTGCCCCAAATTCCATTGCAATACCAATTTCTGCTATCAATTCACCTGCATGGGGCCCAATTAGATGTGCTCCTAAAACTTTGTCTGTTTTTGTATCAGCTAAGATTTTTACAAACCCTTCAGTATCATCAATGGCTTTTGCTCTTGAATTTGCCATAAATGAAAATTTTCCGATTTTATAATCTACATTCTCATCTTTAAGTTGTTCCTCTGTTTTGCCTATTGTAGCGACTTCTGGTGTTGTGTAAATGACTCCAGGAATAGTGTCATAATTAACATGTCCTGACTGACCAACTATATTTTCAGCAACTGCTATTCCCTCGTCTTCTGCTTTATGTGCAAGCATAGGGCCAGTGATTACATCTCCAATTGCATAAATATTATCTTGATTAGTTTTAAAATTTTCGTCTGTTTTTATTCTTTGTTTTTCATCAAGTTCAATATCTGCAGCCTTAATATTCAAGCCATCAGTATTTGCTTTTCTACCAACTGAAATTAAAACAACATCGCTATCAAAATCTTTTTTGTTTCCATCTTTATCAGTAGTGAAAACTATTGCACCATCATTTTTTTTTTTAATTTTTTCAACTTTATGCTGCATATGAAATTTTATCCCTTGTTTTTTTAAAATTTTCATAAATTCTTCAGAAATTTCTTTATCCATTCCGGGAGTGATATGGTCCAAGAATTCTACTACATGCACTTCTGTTCCCAATCTTGACCAAACTGACCCCATTTCTAATCCAATATATCCGCCACCCACAACAATCATTTTTTTTGGGACTTGCTCAATTTTTAAAGCTCCTGTTGAAGATAATATTATTTTTTCATCAAAATTAATTCCAGGCAATGGTACCGGAACTGACCCAGTTGCAATTACAATATTATCTGAAGTAATTGTTAATTCTTTATTATCAGCATCTTTTATATTAATCTCATTTTTTGACTTAAAACTTCCATGACCTTTAATGTAAGTAACTTTATTTTTCTTTAAGAGAAACTCTACTCCTTTAGTTAAAATCGTTACAGCTTTATCTTTACTTTTCATCATTTTACTTAGATTTAATTTTACTTCACCAACTTCAATCCCTTTGCTAGATAAATTTTTTACTTTATGGAATTCTTCAGACAAATTTAATAAACTTTTAGAGGGAATACACCCAACATTAAGACATGTTCCTCCCAATGAACCTCTAGACTCAATGCAAGCAGTTTTAAATCCTAATTGCGCTAATCTAATAGCACAAACATAACCGCCGGGACCACCACCAATAATTACTGCTTGAAATTTTTCTGACATCTAAATATCTAAAAATAATCTTCTTGGATCTTCTAAATTCTCTTTTATCATTTTTAAAAAAGAAACTGACTCTTTTCCATCTATAATTCTGTGATCATAAGATAAAGCTAAATACATTATTGGTCGAATTTTTATCTCTCCGTTAACCACCATTGGTCTTTCAACTATATTATGCATTCCAAGTACACCTGATTGGGGTAAATTCAAAATTGGAGTCGATAACATTGATCCATAAACACCACCATTACTAATTGTAAAAGTTCCACCTTGTAAATCTTCAATTGTTAATTTTCCATCTCTAGCTTTTTCAGAAATTTCTTTAATATTTTTTTCGATATCAGCAAATGATAGCTCATCAGCATTTTTCAAAACTGGGACAACTAATCCTTTTTCAGTACCTACGGCAAAACTTATATTATAATAATTTTTATATATTATATCCTCTCCGTCAATTTCTGCGTTTACAGATGGGTAAGATTTTAATGACACAATACATGCTTTTACAAAGAAAGACATGAAGCCTAATTTTATTCCATATCTACTTTGAAAATCTTTTTGATTATCTTTTCGCATTTCTATTATGCTTGACATATCAACTTCATTAAAAGTCGTTAATAAAGCAGCATTTTCCTGAGCTTGTTTTAATCTTTTAGCAATCGTTTGCCTTAATCTTGTCATTCTAATTTTTTCTACAGGCCCATATTGTACTTTTCTTTCGGACGGTTTTGGTTGACCACCCATTAAAGTTAATAAGTCACCTTTTAAAATTCTTCCATCTTTACCTGTGCCTTTCACTGATTGAACATTAATTTTGTTATCAGCAACAATTTTTCTAACAGCTGGAGATAAATTTTGATTTTCTTTTTTAGTCTCTGATTTTATTTTCTCTTTAACTTCATTTGTTAAAATCAAAGGCTCCTTATCATTTATTAAAATCATCGGCTCTTCATCTGATGTTTTATCCTCTGGTGTTTCCTCCAAAGTTTGAGGTTCTTTTTTTGAAACTTCTAAATTAATTACATTATTTTCAGTGGGTGATGGTTCAATTTTTTCTATTTCTTTTTTAATTACTGTCTTAGATCCACTTTCTGAGACTGAGCCAAGTAGTGACCCTACTTCCACAACCGACCCATCTTTAGAATTTATTTCTGATAAAATACCACTAATTGGTGATGGCACTTCTAAGTTTACTTTGTCAGTTTCTAACTCAACAATAGGTTCATCTGCATCAACAGTTTCACCTTCATTTTTTAACCATTTAGAGACTGTCGCTTCAGTAATACTTTCTCCTAAAACGGGGACTAAAATTTTTTCCTTCATTATTTTTTATTCAAACACTTTTCTAATAATTTCTTGTTGCTGAGAAATATGCCTTTTTGCATAACCAGTTGCTGGTGATGCATCTGGACTTCTGCCAATATAAGAAATTTGACTATTATTAGCCTTAATATTATCCAATGTCCATTGGATATAATCTCTTACTGAAAACCAAGCACCCATATTTTTAGGTTCTTCCTGGCACCAAAAAAACTTAGCGTTTTTTGCATACGGTTTAAGTTCTTTGACTAGAGTTTTTGCAGGAAATGGATAAAGTTGTTCTATTCTAAACAAAATTACGTCATTTTTTTTTAATTTTTCTCTAGCTTTTAGTAAATCAAAATAAACTTTACCAGAACATAAAATTACTTTTTTTATTTCTGAGCTTTTTCTTAATCTTAAAAAACCCTTAACTTTTGGATCGATTGCATGATCCCAAAGTACTCGATGAAAGGAATTTGACTTGTTAAAATCTTCTAAATTTGAAACACAATATTTATTTCTAAGTAATGATTTTGGTGTCATCATGATTAATGGTTTTCTAAAATCTCTATGCATTTGTCTTCTTAGAGCATGAAAATAATTTGCTGGAGTTGTACAATTCATTACTTGCATATTATCGTTTGAACATAACTGTAAAAATCTCTCTAGCCTAGCAGATGAGTGCTCTGGTCCCTGACCTTCATAACCATGAGGTAATAACATTACTAATCCTGAAGCCCTTCTCCATTTTCTTTCACCTGATGCAACAAACTGATCAATCACCACTTGAGCACCGTTTGCAAAATCTCCAAATTGTGCTTCCCATAAAGTAAGAGTATTGGGTTCAACTAGACTATAACCATATTCAAATCCTAGAACAGCTAATTCGGATAAAAAACTATCAACTATTTCAAATTGTTTTTGATTTTTCGAAATATTGTTTAGAGGTACATACCGACTATTATCTATTTGATTCCTCAATACAGAGTGTCTTTGACTAAAAGTTCCCCTTCCAGAGTCTTGACCAACTAATCTTACAGGATATCCCTCTTCTAATAGTGAACCAAATGCTAATGCTTCAGCTGTTGACCAGTCTATATTAGATCCATTTTTTACAGCTTCTTTTCTATTGTTCAATATTTTGACAATTGTTTTATGTAAGTTTAATTCATCAGATGGTGAATTTATTTTATCTGATATCTTTAATAATTTTTTAGTATCTGCTCCAGTAACACCTCTTTTATCTTTGCCTTTCTCTGGTTTATAAGCTGACCATGTACCTTCAAACCATGCAATTTTAGGCTTATAATCTTTTGCATTTTTAAATTGATCATCAAGCAGATTTTTAAAAGTATTAATTGATTTACTTAAACTTTCCTGTGATATGAGATTTTGATCTACAAGTTTTTTTCCATAAACTTCTGTTGTTGAAGGATGAGATCTAATTTTTTTATACATTAAAGGTTGAGTAAAAGATGGTTCATCTCCCTCATTATGACCAAATCTTCTATAACAAATCAAATCTACAACAACATCTCTATTAAACTTCAGCCTGAAATCTGTTGCAATTCTACCAGCAAAGACTACAGCTTCTGGATCATCACCGTTAGCATGAATTATTGGAGCATCAACCATTTTTGCTATGTCTGAGGGATACGGAGAGGATCGAGCAAATCTTGGGCTTGTTGTAAACCCTATTTGATTATTAATAATAATATGAATTGTGCCTCCAGTATTATGACCTGGCAGCCCAGACATTGCGAAACATTCAGCTACAACACCTTGGCCTGCAAAAGCGGCATCACCATGAATTAATATTGGTATTACTTTTTTTCTCTCTTTGTCCTTATGAAAATATTGCTTTGCTCTAGTTTGACCGAGCACAACTGGATTAACTGCCTCTAAATGTGAAGGGTTATCTGTTAAACTTACATGAACTGAATTTCCATCGAACTCTCTATTCGATGATGCACCGAGATGATACTTTACATCTCCTGCTTCTTCATTTGATGACATCCCAAATTCTCCAGCGAATTCATTAAATATTCTTTTATAAGATTTTTGCAGAACATTAGCTAAAACATTCAGTCTCCCTCTATGAGACATTCCAATCTTTACTTCTTTTACTTTTGAGTGACCACTAATTTTAATTATTTGTTCTAAAGCTGGTATTAAACTCTCTCCTCCATCTAGTCCAAATCTTTTAGTTCCAACATATTTTTTATGAAGAAACTTTTCAAAACCCTCGGCTTGTATTAGTTTATTTAAAATAGCCTCTTTACCATTCTTAGTAAAATTTAAATTATCTTTAGATAACTCGATTCGGTCTCTAAACCATTTTCTTTCTGTAGGATTTGAAATATGCATGTATTCATAACCAATCGGTCCACAATAAGTTTTTTTCAAAAAACTTAATATTTCGCTTATATTTGAATATTGTTTATTTGTTACTCCTCCTAAATAAATTTTTTTCTTATAATCTTTTTTTTTAAAACCAAATGATTCTGGATGTAATTCATCTAAATAATCTGATTTTAATAAACCTAGTGGATCTAATTTGGCAATAAGATGTCCTCTTTGTCTATAAGATCTAATCATAGAAACTGCCTTTATTGAGTCTTCATTAGATCTAGAAAGACTCGTATTTTTATCATCTACAACAGTTTCATTAAAATTATTATCACCTTTATCAATTTTTTTTTGAAGTTCATCAATGTCCACTTTATTTTTTTTAGGGCCCCATGAAGGTCCATTGATTTCTTTTGCGACGACATTTAATTCGTCTCCAATTCCTTCAAAGTAATCTTTCCAACTAGCTGGTAAGTTAGGATCCTTGTTAACAAACTGAAGGTACATTTGTTCAATAAATGCACTATTAGACTTATTTAAAAATGAAGTTTTTTCAAAATCAAGATTTTTTGATGAAGACATCTTTATTTTACCTAATATATAACCCTAAAATTATTTTTCAATTAGACAGTATATTAAATAAGGTTTTACCAATTATTGATGGAGATTTAGCTACTGTGATGCCACATTCTTGCATTTTTTTAATCTTGTCTTCAGCACCACCTTTTCCACCTGAAATTATTGCCCCAGCATGACCCATTCTTCTTTCTGATGGGGCGGTAACTCCAGCGATAAATCCAACTATTGGTTTTTTAATTTTATGATTTTTTACAAATTCCGCAGCTTCTTCCTCAGCTGTTCCTCCTATTTCTCCGATCATTAGAATTGACTGTGTTTCGTCATCATTTAAAAATAAATCCAAACAATCTATGAAATTTGTGCCATTTATTGGATCTCCACCAATTCCAATACAAGTAGATTGACCAAGTCCGTTTTCTGATGTTTGAGCTACTGCTTCATAGGTTAAGGTGCCTGATCTTGACACAATACCAACCGTTCCTCTTTTATGAATAGTTCCTGGCATAATCCCAATTTTACACTCTTCTGGTGTAATAATTCCTGGGCAATTAGGTCCTATCAATCTACTTTTAGATCCATTTAACTTTTGCCTAACTTTTAGCATATCCTGAATTGGTATTCCTTCTGTAATACAAACAATAAGTTCAATTGATGCATCTATTGCTTCAATGATTGCAGCTGCTGCAAATTTTGCCGGGACATAAATCATAGTTGCATCTGCTCCTACTTCATTTTTTGCATCTATTACTTTACTAAAAACTGGTCTATCTAAGTGTTTTTGACCACCTTTTTTAGGAGTAACTCCACCAACTAAGTTGGTTCCATATTTTATTGCCTGTTCTGAATGAAAAGTCCCATGAGACCCTGTAAATCCTTGGCAAATTACTTTTGTATTTTTATTAATTAAAACTGACATTATTTTATTACTTCAACAATTTTTTTAGCAGCATCATCTAAATTTTCAGCAGAAATTATTTTCAACCTAGAGCTATCTAGTATTTCTTTTCCTTCTTTAAAATTTGTTCCTGCAAGTCTAACAACTAAAGGAACGTTTATATTAATTTTTTTAGCAGCATCAACAACTCCACGCGCAAGCACATCACATCTTAAAATTCCACCAAAAATATTTATTAAAATTCCCTTAACATTTTTATCAGAAAGAATAATCTTTAGAGCTGCAGAAACTTTTTCTTTAGATGCTCCTCCTCCAACATCCAAGAAATTAGCAGGCTCCTTTCCATACAATTTAATAATATCCATTGTTGCCATAGCTAATCCAGCTCCATTAACCATACAACCAATGTTTCCATCTAATTTGATATATGCAAGATCATGTTTGCTTGCCTCTATTTCAGTTGGATCTTCTTCATTCAAATCTCTTAATTCCATTATTTCTGGATGTCTAAATAAAGCATTAGAATCGAATTTTATTTTTGCATCTAAACAAATAATTTTTTTTTCTTTGGTCAAGATTAATGGATTGACCTCAACCATACTTGCATCTGTGTCTATAAACATTTGATAAATTGATTTTATTAGTGAAATTGCTTGCATTTTCACGCTATTATTTAAGCTAAAAATTTTAATTATCTCTTCACAATTTTTGTCTGAAATTTCATTATTTATATCAACTTTAGTTGTTATAATTTTTTCAGGGGAACGTCTTGCTACTTCTTCGATATCCATCCCACCTTGGTCGCTAGATATGAAAGCTATTTTAGAACTGGCTCTATCTACTAAACAAGATAAATAAAACTCTTTTTCTATATTTGATGATTCTTCAACATATAATCTTTTTACTTCTCGTCCCTCAGGGCCTGTTTGATGAGTAACTAAAGTTTTTCCCATCATCTCTTTTGCCGCGTCACTCAACTCTTCAATAGTATTCAATATTTTTACTCCCCCTGCTTTACCCCTTCCGCCTGCATGGATTTGAGCTTTTAGAACATATTTTTTTGTATTTAATGATTTTGCTTTTTCTACTAATTCATCAACGGTAAGCGCAAATGTACCTTCTGGAACAATTGCTCCATATTTCTTAAGTATTTGTTTAGCTTGATGTTCGTGTATGTTCATTATTATTTAGAGAGATCAGGATCTATTTTTGATGCTGCTTCCCATAAAGCTTTTACTGCATCAATAGAATTCATAAATTCTTTTTTTTCTTTATCATCTAAATCAATTTGCTCAATTTTTTCAACTCCATCTTTTCCAATAATCACTGGGACACCTGCATAAACATTTTTCACACCATATTCTCCATTCAATTGAATAGCACATGGTAGTAATTTTTTTTCATCTTTTAAGTATGCTTCTGCCATCTGAACTCCTGATGCTGCGGGTGCATAAAATGCAGATCCTTTTTCAAGATATTTAACTATCTCAGCTCCACCATCTCTAGTTCTCTGATTTATTTCTTCTAATCTTTCTTGAGAAATTTTTCCCTCTTTTACTAAATCAAGTAAAGGTTTTCCTGAAATTTTTGTGAACCTAGGCATTGGTACCATAGTGTCTCCATGTCCACCCATTACTATTGCATCTATTTCTTTTACTGGAACATTTAATTCTAAAGATAAAAATAATTTAAATCTTGAACTATCCAAAATTCCAGCCATTCCAACAACTTTATTAGCTGGTAATCCTGAAAATTTTTGAAATGCCATAACCATGACATCCAAAGGATTAGTAATGCATATAACAAATGCATTAGGAGCATTTTGTTTAATGCCCTCTGCTACTTGTTTAATAATTTTTAAGTTAATCCCTAACAAATCGTCTCTACTCATGCCTGGCTTTCTAGGTACTCCGGCAGTAATAATTATTACTTCAGAGTTACTAATATCTTTATAGTCATCTGTACCTGAAAATTTTACATTAAAACCATCGACTGATGAAGATTGTGCTATGTCAAGTGCTTTTCCTTTTGCTATTCCACTTGCAACATCAAATAAAACTATTTCATCCACCAATTCTTTTGTTCCAATCAAGTGTGCTAAAGTTCCACCTATTTGACCTGCACCAATCAAAGATATTTTACTCATTTTTTTCCTATTTCATTGTTGGCATTACAAATTCCACATTTGATCGGATACCTGATGGCCATCTTGAGGTTACTGTTTTTAATTTTGTATAAAATTTTATTCCTTCCATACCGTGCATTGCACTATCTCCAAATAAAGATCTTTTCCATCCTCCAAAGCTATGAAATGCCATTGGAACTGGGATTGGTACATTTATACCAACCATACCCACTTGAATTTTACTTGCAAAAGTTCTACCAGTGTCACCATCTCTTGTGTAAATACTTACTCCATTTCCGTACTCGTGATCGTTAATTAATTTTGCAGCTTCTTCAAAAGTTTTAACTCTTATCACAGATAGCACAGGACCAAATATTTCTTCTTTATAAATTCTCATATCTTGTTTTACGTGATCAAATAAACATCCACCAATATAAAATCCATTTTCGTAACCTTGCAGTTTTAAATCTCTCCCATCTACAATAAGCTTTGCTCCTTCTTCAACTCCTAGATCCACATAGCTTTTAACTTTTTCTAAATGCTCTTTAGTTACTAAAGGCCCCATTTCAGATGTTTTATCCATACCAGGACCAACTTTTAAAGCTTCTGCTTTTTTTGATAATCTTGAAACTAACTCATCACCTATATCTCCCACAGCTACTGCAACAGATTGAGCCATACATCTCTCACCTGCAGAACCATACGCTGCTCCCATTAATCCATTTACAGCACCATCTAAATCACAGTCAGGCATAACTACTAAATGGTTTTTGGCTCCACCTAGTGCCTGAACTCTTTTTTCATTTTTAGCTGAATTTTCGTAAATATATTTAGCAATGACTGTTGAACCTACAAAACTAACTGCTTTAATATCTGGATTTGTTAAAATAGCATCAACTGACTCTTTATCTCCATTTATTACGTTGAATACACCTTCTGGTAGTCCAGCTTCAGCTAACAATTCTGCTAATTTAATAGAGCATGAAGGGTCTTTTTCTGATGGCTTCAAAATAAATGTATTGCCGCAAGCTATAGCAATAGGAAACATCCACATAGGAACCATTGCTGGAAAGTTAAATGGTGTAATTCCTGCAACAACCCCTAACGGTTGTCTCATTGACCAACTATCGACATTAGTTCCTACATTTTCTGAAAATTCACCTTTTAATAAATGCGGAATACCACAAGCAAATTCAACTACTTCAAGGCCTCTAGTTAAAGAACCTTTGGCATCCTCATAAACTTTTCCATGTTCAGAAACAATTAATTTTGTTAATTCATCTGAATTTTTTTCTATAAGTTCTTTAAACTTAAACATAACTCTAGCTCTTTGTAGAGAAGGTTTAAGTGACCATGTCTCAAATGCTTTTTTTGCAATAACTACGGCTTGGTCTAAATCAGCTTTTGATGCCAGTCTTACCTCAGACTCTTGGTCTCCAGTTGCTGGATTAAAAACTTTACCTTTTTTATTAGATTCACCAGGAATTATTTTTCCACCTACAAAATGTTCTATTAGTTTCATGGATACGATCTTTTAGATTAAAAACTCTTAATAGTCTATTGTTTAAATATTGGCAGTTGCTAACATCTTTTTTATTTCAGCAATAGCTTTTGCAGGGTTTAATCCTTTAGGGCATGCACTAGTGCAATTTAAAATAGTATGACAGCGGTAAAGTTTTAATTCATCTGCTACCTTTTTTAATCTAGATTCACGTTCTTCATCTCTACTATCTACGATCCATCTGTAAGCTTGTAATAATACTGCTGGACCAAGATATTTATCACCATTCCACCAATAACTTGGACACGATGTTGAGCAACAAGCGCACATAATACATTCATATGCACCGTCTAGTTTTTCTCTATCCTCTTTAGATTGAAAAATTTCTTTTGTTTCTAATTTTGAATTTGATTTTAACCAAGGTTCTATTGATTGATACTGTTTATAAAGACCATCTAAATCACCTATTAAATCTTTTTTAACTTTTAAGTGAGGAAGAGGATAAATATCTATATCACCATCAATTTCAGCATGAGCTTTTGTGCAAGCAAGACCATTTTTTCCACCCATATTCATTGCACAAGAACCACAAACTCCATGAGCACAAGATCTTCGATAAGCTATTGTTGGATCTATCTCATTTTTAATTTTATTTAAAATATCTAAGACTTTCGAAGGACAATTTTCCATGTCGACTTCATACGTATCTATTCTAGGATTCTCTCCTGTAGAAGGATCCCATCTATAAACATTTACTTTTCTTAAATTTTTTGAACCAGTTTTGTCTTTGAAATATTTACCTTTTTGTACTTTTGAATTTTCAGGTAAATTTATTTGAACCATCAATAAACTCTTTCTTGAGGAGGAAAGTATTGTACATCGTTAGTTAATGTAGATTTATGAACTTCTCTATAGCTTATCTTTGTTTCCTTGCCATTGCACCAAGCTAGAGTATGCTGCATAAATTTTTCATCATCTCTTTTTGGAAAATCTTCTCTAGCATGGGCTCCTCTACTCTCTTTTCGATTATATGCAGAGTCTACTGTTACTACAGCTTGTCTAATCAAATTATCAAACTCCAAACTTTCTACTAAATCAGTATTAAATATTAACGATCTATCTTTAACTGACATAGACCCTAAGCCGTCATAAGTCTTTCTTATGTCCTCAACACCTTCTTTGAGAGTCTTTTCAGTTCGAAATACTGCACATTTTGATTGCATAGTCTTCTGCATAGACAGCCTTAATTCAGCTGTTCCTATATCCCCATCTGCATTTCTAATTTTGTCAAATCTTTCTAGACATTTTTCAGTTTCAGTCTCATTAATTTCTTCGTGCGGTGTTCCAGGTTTTATTAATTCTGCAGCCCTTTTTGCAGCAGCTCTTCCAAAAACTACTAAATCAATCAAAGAATTAGATCCTAATCTATTAGCTCCATGAACTGAAACACATGCTGCTTCTCCAATTGCCATTAATCCAGGAACAGTTTTTTCAGAACCGTTAACGGTAATAACTTCACCTTTATAATTAGTGGGTATACCACCCATATTATAATGAACTGTTGGCACAACTGGAATAGGTTCTTTAGTTACGTCAACATTAGCAAACAATCTTGCTGCATCAGTTATACCTGGCAATCTACTTTCAATTACTTCTTTATCTAAGTGGCTCAAATTTAAATGAACATGATCTTGTTCATTACCAACACCTCTTCCTTCATTAATTTCTATTGACATTGATCTACTGACAACATCTCTCGATGCCAAATCTTTTGCTTTAGGTGCATATCTTTCCATAAATCTTTCACCTTTTGAGTTTGTAAGATATCCTCCTTCTCCTCTCGCGCCTTCTGTTATTAAAGTTCCATGACCATATATTCCCGTTGGATGAAATTGTACAAATTCCATGTCTTGTAATGGCAAACCTGCTCTTAGAACCATTGCATTGCCATCACCTGTGCAGGTATGGGCAGAAGTTGCTGAGTAATAAACTTTACCAAACCCACCTGTTGCAATAATTACTGTGTGAGCTCTAAATCTATGAATAGTTCCATCATTAAGATTCCATGCTATTAAACCTTTGCATTCTCCATCTTTCATTAATAAATCTAAAGCAAAATATTCTATAAAAAATTCAGTTTTATGTTTTAAAGCTTGTCCATATAAGGTGTGTAAGATTGCATGTCCTGTTCTATCTGCAGCTGCACAAGTCCTTTGAACAATGCCATTCCCGTAATTTTTTGTCATACCCCCAAAAGGTCTTTGATAAATTTTTCCATCTTCTGTTCTGCTAAAAGGAACACCATATTTTTCTAATTCTATAACTGCTTTCGGCGCTTCTTTACAGAGGTACTCAATACTATCTTGATCACCTAACCAGTCTGCTCCTTTTACAGTATCATACATGTGCCAACGCCAATCATCTTCGCCCATATTACCTAATGAAGCTGAGATACCACCTTGTGCAGCAGACGTATGGCTTCTAGTAGGAAATACTTTTGAGATACATGCGGTCTTTAATCCTGATTCGCTTAAACCCACTGCTGCTCTTAGTCCAGAACCACCCGCACCTAATACAACAACATCATATTCATGGTCTATTATTTTATAAGATTTCATAAATTTGATATTAATATAATTGTAATTACTGGAATTGCCACAGCTGAAGCATATAAAAGCTTATTTGCGACATTTTTGATTTTATTGTTTTGTATATAATCTTCAAAAACCTCACTAATACTCAGTGCTGAAAAAAAATATGCATCAATAATAAAAAGACTAAATAAAAACCTAGATAACGAGCTAGTAAAAAAATTTATAACATCATTATAGCCTTGATCGTATATTGCAATTAAATTTATAATAAACCACAGCATTAATGGGACTAGTAAGGCTCCACTAACTTTTAACAAAATCCATTTTTTTGTTGCTATAATCATCTAAATAAAATTTTTTCCTATTAAATAAAAAATAATAGTTAATATTATTGATCCAAATATAACTATTAAACCTGTAACTTTAGTAGTTTGAAGTTCAAAACCATATCCCATATCCATTATGAGATGTCTAATTTCACTAAGAACCTGAAATAAAAATGACCAAGTTAGACCTAAAATGACAAATTTACCAAAAAAAGAATTTAAAAACATATTTATCATCCCGTAATTATTTTCACCTAATAAAAGTAATGAGATCCAAAAACATATAATAGTAATACCTAATATATTTATTATGCCAGTTATACGATGAGCTATTGATACTAAAGATGAAACTTGCCATCTATAAATTTGAATATGAGGTGATAGAGGGTTTTTATCTTCCATAAAAATTATTCTTAATTAATGTTTCTGCAATTTCTACAGCATTCAGGGCAGCTCCTCTTAAAAGATTGTCTGAAACAATCCATAAATTTAATCCATTTTTTATGGTCTTGTCTTCTCTTATTCTTGAAATAAAAGTTTCATCTCTTCCTTCTGCCTCAAGAGGAGTTGAATATCCACCATCTAACCTCTCATCTATAACTTTGCAACCCTCAAAATTATCTAAGGCTTCTCTTACTTTTTCTAATGAAAAAGATTTTTCGAATTGGATATTTACTGATTCAGAATGAGAAACAGATATAGGTAATCTTACACAAGTGGCTGTTAAATCTATTTTATTGTCTAAAATTTTTTTTGTCTCATTAGTCATTTTAATTTCTTCCTTAGTATAACCATCATCAGAAAACACATCTATATGCGGAATAGCATTAAAAGCTATTTGTTTTGTAAAGTTTTTTGAATTAATTTTTTTTCCATCTAGTGCTAATTTAGTTTGTTCAATTAACTCATCCATAGGAGCTTTACCACCTCCTGAAACAGATTGATAAGTTGAGACGATTATTCTTTTGATGGTATACAAATCATGTAAAGGTTTAAGAGCGATTACTAATTGCGCAGTTGAACAATTTGGATTTGCTATAATATTTTTCTTTATAGTCTTTAAATCCTCAGAATTAACTTGTGGAACTATTAAAGGAACCTCTGGATCCATTCTAAAATGACTTGAGTTATCTATTACTAAACAATTTTTTGCAGCTTTTTCAGCAAATTTTTCCGAAATTTTTCCACCAGCAGCAAAAAAACATATTTTTACTTTAGAAAAATCAAAGCTTTCTAAATCATGAATTTCATAGTCCAAACCTTTAAAATTAATCTTTTTTCCTACACTTTTAGATGATGCTAACAAATACAGATTATCAATAGAAAGATCTTTTTTCTCAAGAACTTCTAATGTTTTTCTTCCAACATTTCCTGTTGCGCCGACTATTGCAATATCCATGATGTAAGTTTTATACTAGATGAAAGGTAATTCGCAAACTTTAAGAGCTATATTTTTACCTTCAATTTCAAGCTTACCGGTCTCTGACTCTTTGCAAAAAGGCTCATTTATCATTGCAATTCCTATCACTTTTTTAAAATGAGGTGAGTAGCATGCAGATCTAAGATCTCCTATTAAGTTTCCATCATTATTCATAATATTGACTGAGCCTGTTAAATTTATTTTATTTGTTTCAACTTGAACTCCCATTAGTTTTCTTTTAATTCCATCAGATTTAATCTTTTTTAGCTTATCTTTACCCAAAAAAACTACCTCTGAGTCTAAATTAACATATTTTTCAAAACCACATTCAAAAGGGTTGTCTTGATTATCAAAGTCATTTCCATAAGAAAGAAGACCACTTTCAATTCTTTCAATAAGATTTGGACAACCAGGTTTTACATTAAATTCTATACCTATTTCAAAAAGATGATCATATAAATCTTGGCCTGACGATGTATTTTCAACATAAACTTCATAACCACCTTGTTTTGACCAACCTGATCTAGCAATCAAATGTTTTGTGCCTTTGAAATCAAAATAGTCAAATCCAAAAAATTTTAACTCAGTAATTTTTTTTCCAAAAACCTTTTCCATCAGACCAAATGATTTAGGACCTTGAATTGCAATAATATCAACATTTGGTTCAAAAATTTTTACTTTAAAATTATTTCCTGATGCAAGACCTTTAGCAAAGAAAATAACATCTGAATCTGCAATTGAAATCCACCATTTATCTTCAGCTAATTTTAATATTACTGGATCATTAACCAAATTACCATTATCGTCAATTATTGGACAGTAATAGCATCTTCCAATTTTTGATTTTGACAAATCTCGACAAGTCATAAGCTGAACTAGTCTAGCTGAATCTTTTCCTGAAATTTCAACTTGTCTTTCTGCGGCAACATCCCAAACCTGAGCATCTTTTTTTAAGTGATGATATGAGTCCTCAATTGATCCAAAAGCCGCTGGCAATAGCATATGATTATAAACTGTGTAAGTTGTTACGCCTTGTTTTTCTATTCTTGAAGTATAGGGGGTACTCCTTAATCTTCTAGATTTTGCTATTGAATAGTTTTTCATTTAATTAAAAATTCCAAAATCTTTTCTCTCATTTCAAAAGCTTTTTCAATCATAATCATATGTCCTGATCCACTAATTACATGAGTGATTGAATTTTTGACTAAATTTGCAAATTTTTTTCCACTTTCTAAATTAGCCATCTTGTCGAGTTCTCCCAAAATAAACATGGTTGGACAGTTTATATCTTTTGCTGCTTTAGAACCGTTTCGATAATTATTGCATGCAATAAGATCAATAGCTAAAATTTCACTAATATCTCTTGGTGATTGGATAATTTTTTCAACTGGATTTCCACCGATAAATTTTTTTGAACCTTCAAAACCCCATTTCATCATTAATTTGACAGCATCGGAATCTCCATTTGTTGCTAAATCAATTAGATCTTTATTAACAGGCATTCGATAAGAGCCTCCAACAAACACTATTTTTTTTAATTTATCTTTATATTTAAATGAATATTCAAGAGCTTCTAAACATCCTTGAGAATGACCTACAAGAATTATATTCTTCAATTTTAATTCTTCAAAAACTTGTTCCAACCAATCTGCAATTTTTTCGATACTATCTAAACATGGACCTTCAGAATTTCCATGTCCAGGTAAGTCAATTGATAAAACGTTAAATTTTTTATTTGAAAAGAATTGTTCTGTTAGAGACCAGACAATGTGTGATAAACCACTCCCATGTAAAAATACTATTGTATCTTTAAAATTTTCTATACCTTGTCCAGCATCAGAAGCATGAACACTTTTATTTTGTATAGTTATTATCAATCAATTACCTAAAATTTTTTTCTAAGTTCAAATTTTTGAATTTTACCTGTAGATGTTTTTGGTAATTCACAGAAAACAACCTGTTTAGGAACCTTAAAACCAGCCAAAGTTTCTTTACAAAAGGTTATTAATTCTTTCTCTGTAGTAGGTTTATCTTTAACCATTTCAATAAATGCACAAGGAACTTCTCCCCACTTTTCATCAGGTTTAGCGACTACAGCAGCAATTGATACTGAAGGATGTTTAGATAAAGTATTTTCTATTTCAATAGAAGAAATATTTTCTCCTCCAGAAATTATTATATCTTTTGATCTATCCTGTATTTTAACATATCCATCTGGATGCACTACCGCCAAATCTCCAGAATGAAACCAACCACCGGCCATAGCCTTATCAGTGGCATCTTTATCCTTAAAATAACCTTTCATTACTACATTTCCTCTTAACATTATCTCACCAATAGTTTTTCCATCTTTTGGCACTTCTTTCATTGTCTCAGGATCCATAATTGCTGCCCCCTCAAGATTAGGATATCTAACTCCTTGTCTAGCTTTAATTTCATTTTGCTTTTCCTCATCAAATTTATTCCAATCGTCATTCCAGGCGCATTGTGTGACATGTCCATAAGTCTCGGTTAAACCATAAACGTGCATTACTTCAAAACCCAGTTCTTTCATTTTTTTAAAAATTATACTTGGTGGTGGAGCCCCTGCTGTAAGTACCTGAACTTTATTTTTTAATTTTTTTCTATCACTTTCAGGTGCGCCTGTTATCATATTTAATACAATCGGAGCTCCTCCAAAATGAGTAACATTATATTTTTCTATTAATTCAAAAATCTTTTTAACATCTATGTTTCGTAAACAAATAGTTCTTCCATTTAACATTGGAACTGTCCATGGATAACACCAACCATTACAGTGGAACATTGGAACAATTGTTAGAAAATTTAATCTATTAGGCATATTCCAAGCAACAGCACTTCCAGTTGACATTAAATAAGAACCTCTATGATGATAAACAACACCTTTAGGGTTTCCAGTTGTTCCTGAAGTATAACTTAAAGATATAGCCTGCCACTCATCCTCGGGCATTTTCCAAATATAATTATCATCACCTGTATTAAGAAAATTTTCATATTCTAAATCACCGATTTTTTCTAATTTTGACTGATCTGCAAATTTATCATGAATATCAATTACAGTAATTTTTTTATCTAACTTACTCAAAGCCTTTTTTACTTCGATATGAAGTTGTCTATCTACTACTAGTACTTTTGCGTCACTATGATTTAAAATATATGAAATAGTATTAGCATCTAACCTTATATTGATTGTATTTAATACAGCACCAGTCATTGGAACTGAATAATGGGCCTCAAAAATTTCTGGAGTATTAAAGGCTAAAAATGAAACAGTATCTCCTTTTTTGATACCGATTTTTTCTAGTGCACTAGCAAATTTTATAGCCCTTTTATAAACTTCATTCCAAGTATATTTTCTATCTTCATATATTATTGCCTCATAATTTGGGTAAACATCTTTAGCTCTCTCTAAAAAAGATAAAGGTGTTAATGGAACATAATTTGCAGCATTTTTATCTAGATTTGCATCATAATGACTCATTCTAATTAAATTTAAAATTCATAATATTTGAGCTTCCAGAAATAGCAGATTTATAATGTAGCTCAGCTCTAGGTAAAACTTTTTCAAAATAAAATTTTGCAGTATTTATCTTATCATCATAAAAATTTTTATTTTCATTATAATCTTTGAAACTAATATCCAAGACTTTTATCCAAGCATAAGCAACAGAGACAAAACCAAGAGTTTTTAGATAATCATTTGCAGCAGCACTAACATCGTCTTTATCACTTTTGGTTTTTTCGTTTATCCATTCACTAAATTTAGATAAAATGTCCAAATAATACTTAAATTCCTTAGTAAATGGCTTAATCTTTTCGTTATCTAAATCAGTTTCGGACTTTATTAAATCTATAAATTTATTAATTATATCTCCATTTTTATTTGATAGTTTTCTAAAAACTAAATCTGCTGCCTGCACAGAATTTGTACCTTCATATATTGGGGTTATTCTATTATCTCTATATAGCTGTTCTATCCCTTGATCTTTTGTATAACCATAACCTCCGTGAATTTGCATTGCATCATTTGTAATTTCCATCCCTAAATCAGTAAACAATGATTTTACCACTGGAGTCATTAACGAAACAAAGTCTGATGCTTCCTGACGTACTTTTTCATCTTGGTGATTTAAACTAACTTCAGTTTGCTGCGATAACCAAAAACATAAGGCTCTCTCACCCTCGATAATTGATTTCATGTTTAATAAAGATCTTCTTATATCAGCATGTTCAATTATAAAATCAGCGCCATTAGTTGATTTGGTTTTATTTGTTTTACCTTGTTTTCTCTCTTTTGCATAAGCAAGTGAATTTTGATAAGCAATTTCTGAAATTCCCAAACCTTGAATTCCCACAACTATTCTTTCAAGATTCATCATTGTAAACATTGCGTTTAAACCTTTATCTTTTTTACCAATCATATAACCAGAGGCTTCATCAAAGTTTAATACACATGTTGCAGAACCTTTTATACCCATTTTGCTTTCAATAGATCCTGTTGATATCCCATTTCTTGGTCCAATACTGCCATCATCATTAACTGTAAATTTAGGAACCAAAAATAAACTTATGCCTTTTGTGCCCGCTGGAGAGTCTGTTGCCCTAGCAATTACTAAATGAATAATATTTTCCGTCAAATCATGATCCCCTGATGTTATGAATATTTTCTGACCACTAATTTTATATGTTCCATCATTTTGTTTTTCCGCTTTTGTTTTTAAAAGTCCTAAATCTGTTCCACAAACTGGCTCTGTTAAACACATAGTGCCACTCCATTTACCTTCTACTATCTTTGGTAAATATTTTTCTTTTAGTTCATCTGATGCATGATGATTAATACAATTATAAGCACCTATACTCAGTTCACTATAAAGTTTAAATGATAAACTTGCTGAAGATAACATTTCATCAAAGAATGCACTTACTGTTTTTGGCATACCTTGCCCACCATATTTTGGATCACAAGATAAAGAAGTCCACCCATCATCAATATATTTTTTATATGCCTCTTTATATCCCGGAGGAGTTCTTACTACTCCATTTTCTAAAACTGCTGGATTTTCATCTCCTGCTTTTGCAAGTGGTAGAATTAAGTTTTGATTTATTTTTGCAGCCTCCTCCAAAATATCTTTAACTAAATCTGAACTAACCTCTTTGTACTTCTCTAATTCATTATATTTCTTATTGTCTCTTAATTTTTCAAAAAGAAACATCATATCTTCTACAGGTGCAGTATAGCTTGGCATAAAAATAGTTTAGAATAATTGATAGATTATTGCAATTTTGAAATTATCGCATCACCCATTTGTGAGGTAGATACTTCTTTCATTCCATCAGATAGAATGTCTTTTGTTCTAAAGCCATCATTAAGAACATCTTGTACAGCTTTTTCTAAAGCTTCCGCTTCTTTATCAAGATCTAATGAATATCTTAAAGCCATAGCAAAACTTAGAATAGAGGCAATTGGATTAGCAGTTCCTGTGCCAGCTATATCAGGTGCTGAACCATGGATAGGTTCGTACATAGCTCTCATTTCTCCATCCTTATTTTTTGCTCCTAAAGAAGCTGATGGCAAAAGACCTAGAGAACCTGTTAACATGGATGCTTGATCTGACAGCATGTCTCCAAACAAATTGTCTGTTACTATAACATCAAATTGCTTTGGATTTCTCAATAACTGCATCGAGCAATTATCAGCAAGCATATGACTTAATTCAACATCTTTATATTCTTTATCATGTAAAGCTTGAACTTCCTCTTTCCAAAGTTGACCTGCTTCCATAACATTTGACTTTTCACAAGATGTAACTTTATTTGATCTCTTTTTTGCTAAATCAAAAGCTACTCTTGCAACCCTAGTTATTTCACTGCTAGTGTAAGTATGGGTGTTAATTCCTTTTCTTTCACCATTCTCAATAGGCTTAATGCCTCTTGGTTCACCAAAATATATGCCACCTGTTAATTCTCTTACAATCATTATATCTAAACCAGAGACTATTTCTGGTTTTAATGTAGAAGCATCAACTAACTGCTCAAAACATATAGCGGGTCTTAAGTTTGCAAATAATTTTAATTCTTTTCTTAACTTTAATAAAGCTCTCTCTGGTTTTTTTGAAAATTCTACATTATCCCACTTTGGACCACCTACAGCGCCAAGCATGACTACTGCACTTTCTAAAGCTTTATAAAATACTTCATCAGTTATTGGCATTCCATGTTTATCATAAGAACATCCTCCAGCTAGATCTTCATCTACTTCAAAATCTAAAGATTTTTTATTATTAAACCAAGAAATTATTTTTTTTACTTCATTAATAACCTCTGGTCCTATTCCATCTCCAGGTAATAATAATATTTTTCTTTTTTTAAATTTAATCATTAAATATCCATGGCTTTTTATCTTTTAAACTTTCTTCAAAATTTTTGATTTTATCAGATTTTTTTAGAGATAATGCTATATCATCTAATCCCTCTAATAAGCACTTCTTCTTAAATGAGTCTAATTTAAATTTTATCTCATTGTTTCCAAAAATAATATTTTCTTCTTTTAGGTCTATAGAAATTTCTTCTTTTCTTTTTGCGTATTCTGATAATTCTTTAATTTTTTCATCATCAAGAATGATTGGTAAAATTCCATTTTTAAAACAGTTACTATAAAATATATCCGCAAAACTTGAGCTTATCACACAAGTTATACCAAAATCTAATAATGCCCATGGAGCGTGTTCTCTTGAAGAGCCACATCCAAAATTTTTACCTGCAATTAAAATTTTAGAGTTATTAAATGGATTTTGGTTTAAAACAAAACCATCAATTTCTTTTCCTTTTTCATCATATCTCATTTCAAAAAATAAATTTTTACCTAAACCTGTTCTTTTAATCGTTTTTAAAAATTGTTTTGGAATAATCATGTCCGTATCAATATTTACTATTGGTAAGTAGGCCGGTATACTCTTTAATTTATTGAATTTTTGCATATCAATTCTGATATTTTCTTACATCATCAAGATTTCCTGATATTGCTGCAGCTGCTGCCATACCTGGGCTTACTAAATGTGTTCTTCCTCCTCTGCCTTGTCTGCCCTCAAAATTTCTATTTGATGTTGAAGCGCATCTTTCCTCTGGTTTTAACTTGTCAGCGTTCATAGCTAAACACATTGAACAACCTGGTTCTCTCCACTCAAAGCCAGAATTTACAAAAATTTTATCTAATCCTTCTTGTTCTGCTTGCTCTTTCACTAGTCCTGATCCAGGAACAACCATTGCATGAACATGAGAAGCTATTTTCTTATCCTTCAAAATTTTTGCAGCCTCTCTTAAATCCTCTATTCTACCATTCGTACAGCTTCCAATAAAAACTTTGTCTATTTTAATATCTTTAGCAGCCATATTTGGTTTTAACCCCATATAATTAAGAGCTCTTTCTATAGAATTTTTTTTATCCTCATCCCTCTCATTTTCCGGATTTGGTACTTTTTGATTAATTGTAATTACATCTTGTGGAGAAGTGCCCCAAGTTATCATGGGTAAAATTTCCTCTGCTTTTAGATTTATTTCTTTATCAAACTTAGCACCTTCATCAGTATTTAAATTTTTCCAATATTCTACAGCATTATCCCAATCTTTTCCTTGTGGTGACATTGGTCTACCTTTTAGATATTCAAAAATTTTATTATCAGGAGCTATTAATCCTGCTCTAGCACCACCTTCGATCGTCATATTGCAAATCGTCATTCTTTGTTCAACACTTAATGTTCTAATTAGATCACCTGCATATTCTATTACACAGCCTGTTCCACCTGCCGTACCAATTTTTCCAATAATTTGAAGAATTACATCTTTAGATGTAACACCTAATGAAAGTTTACCATCAACATTAATTCTAAAATTTTTTGCTTTCTTTTGAACTAATGTTTGTGTTGCTAAAACATGCTCTACTTCTGAAGTTCCGATTCCAAATGCCAATGCGCCAAATGCGCCATGTGTAGCGGTATGACTATCACCACAAACTATTACTGTGCCCGGTTGTGTAAAACCCTGTTCAGGACCAGTGACATGAACAATACCTTGCCTCTTATCATTCATTCCAAACAGTTTAATGCCAAATTCTTTACAGTTAGTTTCTAATGTTTCAACTTGAATTTTTGACTCTTTATCAGAAATACCTTTTGACCTGTCCGTTGTAGGAACATTGTGATCTGCAACTGCAAGTGTTAAGTTAGGATGTCTAACTTTACGCTTAGAATTTCTTAGTCCCTCAAAGGCTTGGGGGCTCGTGACCTCATGAACTAAATGTCTATCAACAAATAGTAAAGCAGTACCATCACTTTGTTGATCTACTAAGTGATCGTTCCAAATTTTATCGTAAAGAGTATTGGGCATTGAAAAAAAAATTATTTTTTTTCTGGTGTATTTTCAAGTTTTTTTTCTATCTTAATTTCAGATTTAGAAGCATCTTCTTTTTGAGCTTCTGGCACTGGAACAGTTTCTACTTTAGGGGCTTCTGCTGCAGTCAAAACATTGTCTTCTGTTACAGTTTCAGGCTTTACATCAACATCGATTCCAATTGTTTTTCTAGTTTTTTCTGCAATTCTTGCTGATTTACCAGTTCTGTCTCTTAGGTAATAGAGTTTCGCTCTTCTTACTTTTCCTGAACGAATTACTTTAATTGTATCAATTACTGTTCCATATAATGGAAAAGTTCTTTCGACACCTTCTCCAAAAGATATTTTCCTCACAGTAAATGATGAATTTAAATCTCTATTTTTTTTAGCTATACAAACACCTTCAAAATATTGAATTCTCTCTTTTTTACCTTCAGTTATTCTGACACCAACTTTAACCACATCCCCAGGAAAGAAATCAGGTATTTTTTTTTCTGAAAGAATTTTTTTAACGTTATGTTGATTTATTTCTTCTATTGTTTTCATTTCAATATTTAACAAATTAATTTTTCTTATATTTTTGCCACAAATCTGGTCTTCGGTCGCGTGTTATAGCCTCAGATTGAGATAAACGCCAGTCTTTAATTTTGTTATGATCTCCAGATAATAATACATCTGGTACTGATTTTTTCTCCCATATTTGAGGTTTTGTGTATTGAGGATACTCCAAAAGACCATTTTCAAAGGTTTCATCAAATGAAGATTTGTCATTTCCTAAAACACCAGGCAAAAGTCTTAAAATACTGTCTAGAACTACTAATGCAGCAGTTTCACCTCCGGATAAAACATAATCACCTACACTTATTTCCTCAATGTTTCTTGTATTCAAAACTCTTTCATCGACACCTTCGAAGTGACCACATATTAAAGACAAAGATGTTTCTTTCGACAGGTCTTTTGCGAGTTTTTGATCAAATTTTTTACCTTTGGGAGAAAGGTAAAAAACTCTTTCTCCCTTTTTAACTTTTTGATCAAGCGCTTTTGCCAGAACATCAGCTTTTAACAGCATTCCTGTGCCTCCCCCATAAGGAGTATCATCAACTGTTTTATGTTTATCAGTGGCTGCATCTCTAATATTTATTACTCTTAAGTCCCATAATTTATTAGACAAAGCTTTTCCATAAAGACCTTTTGATAAAGGTCCAGGAAAAACTTCTGGATAAAGAGTAAATACTTGAGCTTGAAACATAAATAAGCCTTAAATTATTTTTTTTCCTCTTTAGTAGAAGCTTCCTCTTTTTTAGCTTCTGCTGCTGGAGCTACATCTGCCTTGGGAGCTTCTTCTGAACCTTCTTTTTTTCTATCTTTTTTTGGAATTGCTTTTTGAGGATTATTTCCATTAGCAGGCATAGGCATTAATTCATTCTCACCTAAAATTCTGGCTACTCTTGTTGTAGGTTGTGCACCTTGACCTAACCAGTATTTTATTCTCTCAGCCTCTAATCCAATTCTTTCTTTTTTTTCTTTTGGTAACAGTGGATTAAAATAACCCACTTTTTCAATAAACCTGCCATCTCTAGCAAATCGACTGTCAGCTACAACAACTTTATAAATAGGTCTCTTTTTTGTGCCACCCCTAGATAATCTTAGTTTTAACATTTACTCTCCTTTTTATTTTAATTGATTAAATAATTCTGGAGGTATTCCTTTGTCAGACATACCTTTCAGATTTCCTTTTGACATCTTCTTCATCATTTCAGACATCATTTTAAATTGTTTCAACAATTTATTGATAGTGGCTGCATCAGTTCCCGAACCATTAGCAATTCTTTTTTTTCTAGAACCATCAATTATTTTTGGGTTCTCTCTTTCTTTTTTTGTCATCGATAAAATTATAGCTTCGTTTTTTGTAATAATACTCTCGTCAATTCCAGCTGCATCCATTTGAGATTTTACTTTTGAAACACCTGGCATGAAAGACATGATGCCCTCAATACCACCCATTTTTTTCATTTGTCTCATTTGAGTTAAATAATCTTGCATTGAAAATTGTCCTTTTTTTAAATTTTCCTCAGTTTTTTTAATATTTTCTTCTCCAAGATCTTGAGCTGCTTTTTCGACAAGAGAAACGATATCTCCCATTCCGAGAATTCTATTTGCAATTCTATCTGGATGAAAAACTTCAAGATTTTCAATTTTTTCACCAATACCTAAAAATTTGATTGGTACCTGTGAAACAAATTTCATACTTACAGCAGCTCCACCTCGGGCATCTCCATCTGCTCTTGTTAAAATAATTCCTGATAAATTAACTGTATTATTAAACTCTTTTGCTACTGATGCAGCTACTTGTCCAGTAAGTGAATCTGCAACTAAAAAAGTCTCTGCAGGTTTAATAGTATTTTCGATTTGTTTTATTTCACTCATCATCTGCAAATCTATTTGAGTTCTACCGGCAGTATCAAATAAGATAATATCAGCACCATTCAAATTTGCTGCACTAATTGCTCTTTGACAAATATCGCCAGGTTGCTGACCATCAATTATAGGAAGAGTTAAAATATTATTTTGTTCACCTAAAGATTTTAATTGCTCTTGAGCAGCTGGTCTATAAATATCTAAACTGACCATCATTACTTTCTTTTTTTTTGTATTCTCTAAATATCTTGCAAGTTTGGCTGTTGTGGTAGTTTTACCAGAACCTTGTAACCCGACTAACATCATTGGTACTGGTGGGACAGCATTTAAATTTACATCATTATTTTTTTCACCCAAAAGATTAACTAATTCATCATAAACAATCTTAACTACCATATCTCCAGGAGATGTTGATCTGATAATCTCTTGGCCTAAGGCTTTTGGTTTAACCTTTTCAATAAAATCTTTAGCAACTTCAAGAGATACATCAGCCTCTAGTAAAGCTTGCCTAATACCTCTCAACCCTTCATCAACTTGATTTTCATCAAGTGATGGAGCTTTTTTTAAAGAGGAAAAAACTTCCTCAAATTTATTTGTTAAATTTTCAAACATATTTATTACACACAGCAGTAATCTCACTAGTGGGCGAACCCTCGCTGACTAGTGTCGATCTCTTTGTTTCCAAAGACACCGCAAATATAATGATTTTTGCGGAAACTGCCACAAAGTATAATAGAGGTTCAAAAAGTCAATAAATAAGTTAAATAACTATATATGGACTTCAAAGCTTTTAAAATGGACGGATTAGGTAATGACTTTGTAATTATTGATAATAGACAAAAAATTAACAATTTGACAAAGGATCAGATAGTTAAGATTTGCAATAGAAATTTCATTGGTTGTGATCAACTAATATTTATTGATTCAGATAGTTCTGCAGATGCAAGTTTAAGATTTTTTAATTCAGATGGAGGGGAGTCTGGAGCATGCGGGAATGGAACACGATGCGTTGCAGATTTAATTTCTAAAGAGAAAAATAATAAATCTATAATTTTAAATACAAATTCTGGAAAATTAAAATCTCAAATATTAGATAAAAAAATTGTTACAACTGAAATCGGTAAAGCAAAAGTAAAATGGAATGAAATACCTTTGTCGAAAGAAATAGATACAAAAAATTTAAATATGAAAATTATTGATTTAAATAATAAAGAGTATTTAGGAGGTACAGCAATTAATGTTGGTAACCCGCATATTGTTTTTTTTGTAAAAAATATTGAAGATTTTAACATAGAAACAATTGGACCAGAGATAGAAAATCATGAATTATTCCCTGAAAAATGTAACGTAACAATTGCACAAATTATCGAAAAAAACTTAATCAAAGTAAAAGTGTGGGAAAGAGGAGCTGGTCTCACTAAAGCGTGTGGAACCGCTGCATGTGCTACTGCATATGCTGGTAAGTTAAATGATCTTACAGAAAATAAAACTGATATAGAATTTTCAACTGGTAAATTATCAATTTTAATTGATGAAAATAATTCTATTCATATGAAAGGACCTGTTTCAGATATTAAAGAAATTTACATAAAATTATAATGGGTATCTTTGATAAATTTAAAATCGGATTTCAAAAAAGTGCGTCGGCTTTCACGTCTGGACTTAAAGAAATAATTGTAAAAAAGGAAGTTAATGATGAAAATTTGAATAGAATTGAAGAATTTTTAATTAGATCAGATGTAGGGGTTGAGGCTGCCTCTGAAATAAAAGAAATAATTTCAAGAAAGAAAATTGATCCAAATCAAGACTTAACTAAAGAAATAAATTTTATTTTAAAAGAATATATAATTTCTTTGATGAAGCCTTTGGAGCAAAATTCTTTTTTTGAAAAAAAAGAAAAACTTAGTGCAACTTTGATTTCTGGAGTCAATGGAGTAGGTAAAACAACAACTATTGGCAAAATAGGAAAAATATTGAAGACTAACGGTAATAAAGTTATGTTTGCAGCTTCCGATACTTTTCGAGCCGCTGCAATTGAACAATTAGAAAATTGGGCAAAAAAAATAGATGTTCAAATAATAAAGTCGTGCCAAGGTGCCGATCCGGCTTCTGTTGCTTTTAAGGCAGTAGATGAAGCTATTAAAAACAATTTTAATCAAGTTTTAATAGATACTGCGGGAAGACTTCAAAATAAAAAAAATTTAATGGAAGAATATAAAAAGATAGCTAATGTCACAAAAAAGATAGATCCCAACGCACCTCACAATGTTATTTTGGTTTTAGATGCAACATCGGGACAAAATGTATTAAATCAAGTCGAAGAATTTAATAAGATTATACCAATAACAGGTATTGTGATGACAAAATTAGATGGCACAGCTAAAGGAGGAATTTTGTTAGCTTTAGCAAAAAAATATAAAATTCCAATTATTGCACTTGGCTTAGGTGAAAAAGAAGATGACTTACAATTATTTGAAGCAGAAAAATTTGCTGAGGCTTTTACTCAAATTAATTAATTAAATTACTAGAGATCAAAGGTTTATAGATATAACATTTATAATTATCATCAAATTTATAATGACTACAATCTTTAGAAAATGAAGAGATTATAAAATCAAATTTACCAGTGGTAGGATAAAGTTCTAGTTTTTTACTACTTATGTCATATTTAAAGTTTGCATTTAAACTTTTTACAGCACTAATCATTATTAGTGTTTTATCATCTTTTAATAAATAATAAGCAAAATCATCTGGAAATACTGGAAAATCATATTCTTGTAAAAAATATTTAGCTTGAGAAGGAAACCAATCGTAAGAAATTAAAGATGAAGACGACCTCGTCGAATGATTATAAATATAAAGATCCTTTGGATAATCATTTATATAATTATTGTTTTCTCCTCTTGCTAAAATAGATTTTTCTCTTCCTTTAAAATATAGACTAAATTCTTTATTGTGAGATTCCATATGATCTAAATGAAATAAATCATCTGGTTGAAAGAATTTATTTTCAGCATAAACATTAGTAATTAAAATAAAGCTTGAAATAAATAAGAAAAATAATCTTTTCATTTCCTTTAAATAAAAAAAAATTTTGAATTATCTTTGTTAAGATTGTGGCTTAATTTAAACTTTTTAAAAATGAATTAAGAGCTTTAATGAGGTTTTCATCAAACTCCATCATATGATCGTCATGTTGTGTGAAATAAGAATATTTTGGCTCGTTAGCTATTTCATATATTTTTTTACCCATAAAAAATGGAACTATCTGATCAGCCTCACCGTGCATTATCAAAATAGGAACTTTTACATTATTAATTTTACTCTTATTATCAAATCTGTCTTTTAATAATAAATTTACAGGTATATAGGGATAAAATGTTTTAGCTGCATCGACCATAGAAGTAAAAGGAGTTTCCAATATAACACCAGCAAAATTTTTTTTTTGTGATAAATGAGTTGCTACACCAGTCCCTAATGACTCTCCATAAATAACTATATTTTCTTCTTTTACTCCTTTACCGATTAACCAATTTATTCCACTTTTTCCATCTTCATAAAGACCTTTCTCAGATGGTTTTCCCTGGTTCCCGCTAAAACCTCTCCAGGCAATTATTAAAAAGTTAACATTCATTTCACTAAAATGATTTAACTTATGAATTCTATTTTCTAGAGAACCTGCGTTTCCATGAAAATAAAGAATGGTTTTGTATTTCTTTAGATCTTTTTCATGATACCAGCCTAATAAATCAATATTATCTGAAGTGCTTATTTTTACCTTTTTAATTGATACAGATATCCGATCATTAGAATAATTATTTTCATTTGGGTGGTACAATAAATTTCTTTGATAAAAATATAAAAAAACCAAAACTAAAAGATAAACCGCAATAATTATTAGTAAAAACGAGAACAAATTATTCCTAAACTTTTTTAACATTATTCTTTTTCGCCAAGTATATTCCAAAAAATACTAAAATTGTTCCAATGAAATGATAATTTTCAAATTTTTCATCAAATAAAAAATATCCATAGATTGCACCATAAACTGTAAACACATAAAGAGTGAATCCTGTTAAAGACGCACCTAATTTTTTTTGAGCAACAGTATAAAGTGTAAAAGCTATTATTCCTGGAGAAATAGCAGCAAAAATTACCCAGAAGTAAAATTCAGGTATAAAAACTGTTTGTTTATAAAATATTTCTTCACTAATATAGAATGGTAATAAACTTAAAGCACCAAAAAATGATATTAAAGTAAATCTTTCAAAAATTTTTAATTTTGAATTCCAGTAAAATAAATAAATAGAATATAATGCCCATCCAATAGCAGCAGATAACATCCATAAATCACCAATTGTGAATTCTAAATTAATTAATAATTTTAGATTGCCTTTGATTATAATCGTAAATACCCCTATTAAACATGCAATCAATCCAATTATTTTGGTAAAATTAATTCTTTCATTAAAAAAAAAATAAGAGATAAGAATTATAAATACAGGTGATGACGTATATATAATTCCCATATTTATAACCGTTGTAGTTTCGCCAGCTAAAAAAGGGAAAGCACCACAAACACCACACCCCATGGACCCTAAAAAAAATAATTTTTTATATTCCTTCTTAATAATTTTAAAATTTTTTTTTAAACTAACATATGTAAATGGTAACAATATTAAAAAAACAAGTGTCCATCTCCAAAATGCTAAGGAAATTGGTGGAACATAATCAACACCACCTCTAGCTACAACTAGATTAGATGCCATAAAAATAGGCTGAATAAATAAAAGTGAAAATGCAAAAAAATTTTTAGTTTTTGTGCTCAAAGATTTAATGTTTAATTATTTATTTTTTATCAAAGAAGGCTTCATATACCATCATAAAGATTGCTACAGCCATTAAAATATAAACAGGCAAAACATCAAAAAAACCTATCATTGATGATCTGGTTAATGTTGTAGCCAGACCAACTAAAAAAGCTATAGCAAACAAAGAACCTAAAAGTGTTGTGAATTTTTGCATTTAATTATTACATTCTTTTTCTAACCAATTAGCAACCCCTAAAAATCTATGATCGTCGTAACGATCTCCTATTAGTTGAACTCCTAATGGTAAATTATTTTCTCCCTCAAGCAATGGAAGAGAAATGCAGGGCGTTCCTAGATAAGACCACACTTTATTAAATTCTGCTGTTCCAGTGCTCTTTAAACCTTTGGGTGCTACACCAGGACTAGAGGGTGATAAAACACCATGATAATCTTCAAAAACTTCTTGGTAAGACTCGTAGCTTCTTTTTTTAAAATCAATTGCCTCAGCATATTCTTTTGCTGAATACTTATTACCCTTGGCTATAGCAGTTTGCATATATTTTGATAACTTTGCTTTGTACTTTTTGTAATACATCGAAAAATTATTAGCTAAATCCGTTTCGTGAATAATTTGATGATATTTATGAATATCTTTAAAATATGATGGAGTGTCAAAAATTTCAATATTTTTAAATGACTTAATAAAATATTCAAATGACTCCCTAGATTTTTTATCAATTATCTTCCAATAATCTGACTTATAAAAAATGAACTTAGGTTCGTATGCTGGGCCTTTTTTTGTTTCTTCTAAAATATTTTCAGCTGAATAATAAATAGTTGCAGGATCATGATGATCTTTTTTAATTAAAACTTTTGCTAATAATGCTACATCTTCAACAGTTCTTCCAAATATACCCATGTGATCTAACGCATATGAAGTTCTCAAAACACCATTTCTTGAAATTAGACCATAAGTTGGTTTATATCCAACAACACCACAATAAGAAGCAGGTCTTATAACTGATCCACCTGTTTGTGATCCAATCGAAAGAGGGGTCATTAATGATGCAACAGAAGCTGCCGAACCACTAGATGAGCCACCTGGAGTTCGAGAATAGTCGTGAGGGTTAGTTGTTTTTGATGGTCCTAAATACGCTAATTCAGATGTAGCCGTTTTACCCATCACAATAGCACCAGCAGAATGTAAAAGTTCAACTATCTCAGCATTTTGAGAGTAAGACTTGCCTTTTCTTATTGTTGTTCCACACTCTGTTGGCATGTCTACAGTTCCTATTATATCTTTTAAAGCTATTGGAACTCCATGTAATGAACCTACAGGTTTTCCGGACTTTCTATGCTCATCTGAATCTGCAGCTTTCTCTAATAAAATCTTCTTATCAAAGTAAGCCCATGCCTTAATATCTTTTTCAAATTTACTTATTCTTTCAATATATTTTTCACAAACTTCAACTGAGCTTAAATGACCTTCTTTAATTTTTAAGGCCATCTCTTCAACACTTAACGAAAATATATCAATCATTTTTTTTAGTCAGCAAATAATACATCTGGTAGCCATAAAGCAATTCCAGGAAACATATACATTAAAAACATTCCAAAGATTACAATGCCTAAGAATGGCATAATACCTCTAAATATTTCCATTAATTCAACGTTGGTTTTTTGAACTCCTTTTAGATAATAAGCTGACATTGCCATTGGTGGAGTTAAGAAAGAAGTCTGTAAATTTAAAGCAATTAACATAGCAAAGAAATATGGATTAACATCAAATATTTCTAATAATGGTAAAAATATTGGTACAAATATAATCAAAATTTCTGTCCACTCTAAAGGCCATCCTAAAAGAAAAATTATTATTTGAGTTATTACTAAAAATTGCCATGTAGTAATGTTGATTGAAGTAAAGAAATGCTCAAACACCTCATGTCCCCCTAGATAAGAAAAGACTGAAGAAAAAGTCCAAGATCCAATAAATAACCACATAATCATTGCAGTTGTTTTTGCAGTAAGGAAAACTGACTCTTTAAAATTTTGCCATTTAAGTGTTTTATAAAACCAAGATAGAAGTATTGCGCCAAATGCTCCTGCTGCAGCTGCTTCTGCCGGAGTTGCTATTCCTGCTAAAATTGTCCCTAAAACTAACATTATTAAACCAAACAAAGGAACGAAAGAAACTAATACTTCTTTTAAAATTTCCGCTCTTGGTGGAATATCTTCAGCTGGCGGTCTTGGAGCTATTGAAGGATTCAGCCATGCTCTAGTAACAGCATATGCAATATACAAACCTGCTAACATTAATCCTGGAAAAATTGCTGCAGCAAATAATCTCAATGGTGATAGCTGGGCAATTACAGAATAAACAATTAACATAATGCTTGGGGGAATTAAAATTCCTAAACAACCACCTGCACAAATTATTCCTGACGCAAATTTTTTATCATAGCCTGCTTTAACCATTGCAGGCCAAGCTAGTAATCCCATTAAAGTTACTACAGCTCCTATAATTCCTGTTGCCGTAGAAAACAAAGTGCAAGTTATTAATGCGGCCACCGCCATTGATGCTGGCAGTCTATGTGCAGCTAATCTTATTGCAAAAAATAATTTAGCTACAATTCCTGCTCTTTCAACCAAATATCCCATGAATAAAAAAAGTGGTACCGCTGTAAGTACGTTATTATCCATAACAGTATAAGTATTCTTAACAAATAAAGAAAATATTCTATTATCGAAAAGATGATCCATTAAAACTGGATCGTAGTAAGCATAATAACCAAAGCCTATTCCCATGGCCATTAAAGTAAACGCTATGGGGAATCCTAGTAAAACTGAAAACAGAAATACACCCATCATTAAAATAGCTACTTCAGGATTTGTAAGACTAAACAGCATTTTCTTCATCTTCCTTTTGTGAAGTTCTCATTAATAGTTGTTCTGTCTCTTCTGCTACAACTATTCTTGTGGGCCATTGACCAGATTTTATGCAAAGTATTGATCTAAACACTTCACTTACTCCCTGAATAACTAACATAACACCTGCAGCAGGGATCATAGATTTTACCATATAAATTTGAATTTGTGCTGGACTACTCCAGCTAGTTTCTTTTATTTTCCAAGCCTGAGCCGCATATTCATAACCATAAAATGCTAGAGCTATAACTCCAGGAAAAAA
The DNA here is from genome assembly GCA_902606445.1 of uncultured Pelagibacteraceae bacterium. Classification (GTDB taxonomy): domain Bacteria; phylum Pseudomonadota; class Alphaproteobacteria; order Pelagibacterales; family Pelagibacteraceae; genus Pelagibacter. The sequence goes on along the minus strand of CACLGJ010000002.1, from coordinate 4,248 downwards.
GAAAACAAAATAAAGCACCAAATCTACCCAAGCCTGAGTCCTTTGACTAAATAATCTATAGATCACATCACCTCTTACATGTGCTTCTGTAGCTAAACAGTAAGCTCCGGACATCATTAATATAGCTCCATACATTTGCATACTAAAATCAAAATTCCATAATGTTGGTGCATTAAAAGCATATGCCATTACTACTTCATAAACTGTTCCTCCCATTAAAATAACAATACACCATGAAAAAGCCTTTCCCATAGAAGTACTTAATGTGTCTGCAAATTTAATGTAAGATTCCATAATAATTTATAAGTATAATAAATTTTGGTAAAAAAAAAGGGGGTTTTTAAACCCCCTTTTTTTGAATTATTAAAAGTTAATTAAATTTTAACTTTTCCAATTGGACCAAACTCATTTTCATAAGCTAATTTGTAGTTCGGTTGATTCATCAACAGATACTTCATTGTTCTCTTAGCGTATGCTTTTTGAGAGTCGATAATTTTCTTAAAGAAAGGATCTTTCTTAGAAAAATCACCAACTATTTTATCCCAACCTTTTAACTGTTCTGCTAAAATAGCATCAGATGTTTGGTACACGTTTACCTTATGCTCATTCATCAACTTAGCTAAGTCAGCTGAATATCTAACTAAAGCTTTGAAGTAATTATCTGAGTTTGCGGCGTAAGCAGCATTTTTCAAGATAGCTTGGTGAGCAGGTGAAAGGCTATTGTATCTTTTCTTATTCACCGGTATCTCAAACATTTCTTGAGATTGGTGAAAACTACCTAAGTGATAGTGTTTAGATACATCTTGCATTCCAAACTGTGAGTCTGATGTTGGGTTGTTAAATTCAGCAGCATCAATCAAACCAGTTTTCATTGCTGGTTGAATTTCACCACCCGGTAATTGTCTTACGACCATTCCCATAGCAGTTAAAACGTTAGTCGCTAAACCAACTGTTCTATACTTCATACCTTTAACATCAGATACTTTTGTTACGTTCTTTTTGAACCAACCAAATGGTTGTGCTGGCATAGGCATATGAAAGAATCCAATATAATCGAATCCTACTGAAGCAACTGCTTCTTCATATAATTTTCTTCCTCCACCATACTCCATCCATCCCATAACTTCTTGAGATGACATTCCGTATGAAGGACCAGTTCCAAAAAGTGAAGCTGCAGCATTTTTACCGTACCAATATGCAGTCACCCAGTGACCCATATCAAGGTTTCCATCACTTACAGCTGCTCCAATTTCTGAAGTTTTTACAACTGCACCAACTGGTTGAAGGTCAATCGTAAGTGAACCTCCTGACATTTCTTTAACCATGTTACAGTAGTCTCCAGCCATTTCAAAAAAAATGTTAGCGCCTGATGGCCAAGCTGCTTGCATCTTTAATGTTACATGACCGTCTGCTCTTGCAATGTTTGGCATTGCCACTGTCGCAGCAGCAACTGCTCCAGCTTTAGCAGCAGTCTTAAAGAACTTACGTCTTGAAGATGTTTTAACCTTCAATGATTTATTTTCTTTTATCATTATTACTCCTATTAAAGTTAATTAACTGTAATAATTAAAGCATAGAATCAGATTAGAGTCTTTCTAAAAAAAACCATAGATGTCGCAGAAATTAAATTTTTACAATCCTTGGTAGAATTAATTGACTTTATTTTTGCAATTTCCGGTCTTAAAAAACTCATCGATATTATCTACAGCTAGATTTGCCATTGCGATTCTAGTATCTTTTGTTGCACTCCCTAAATGAGGTAAAATAAAAGCTGTTTTAACTTTTAAGTAACCTGGATTTAAATTTGGCTCATTTTTGTAAACATCTAGTCCAACAGCATAAATTTTTCTTCTATTTAACGCATCAATTAAAGCCTCATCCTCAATTATATCGCCTCTCGCAACATTAGTAATTATTGCTCCTTTAGGAAAATATTCTACCGTTTCTTTATTAATCATGTTTTCTGTTTCTTTGGTCGCTGGGCAACAAATAGATAACACATCCGAAACAGAAAAAAGACTTTTAATGTTATCATGATAAATTGCACCATCTTCTCTATCATCACTAAGTTTTGAACGATTATGATAGTGTATTACCATGCCTAAGGATTTGGCAATTCTTGCAATCTTTTGTCCAATTCTTCCCATTCCCAAAATACCTAGTCTTGTTCCTGTCAATTGTTTACCAATTAAATAATCAGCAGACCACTTCCATCCACCCTCTCGAGCAGACTCTATTCCTTCCGCAGCTCTTCTACATGCACCTAAGATTAATAAAATTCCAATTTCTGCAGTAGCATCTGATAAAACTTCAGGAGTATTTGTGACTATAATTCCTTTTTTTTTAGCTGCATCTAAATCAATATTACCAAAACCAACAGCAAAATTTGAAATTATTTTTATCGTATCCGGTAGCTTATTAATTGTTTCTTTATCCATCTTGTCAGTAAGAGATGTTAAAATTCCATCACATCCACTACTCATATCTACTACTTTTGATTGTGAATAAAGTTCATCATTAGAGTTGAATATTGGTTCAAAAGTTTTAGAAGCTTTTTCTTCACTATCTTTAATTAATTTTCTAGTTATTAAAATTTTTTTCATTTTTATATTTTTTAATTTAAATCAAATATTTTGCCAGGATTCATTATATTATTCTGGTCGATACTTCTTTTGATAGTTCTCATTAATGGAATACTGTCACCATGCTCTTGTAGTAAATAAGCTTTTTTATGAAGTCCAACTCCATGTTCACCTGTTATAGTTCCATTTAATTCTAAAGTTTTTTTAATTAATAGATCGCTAAAATCTCTTATTTTATCATATGTTCCCTCTTCTTTAGGATCATAAGGTAAGATCACATGAAAATTTCCATCACCTAAATGGCCAACCATAGGAGCTCTAAGCCCTAGTTTTTTTGTTTCTTCCTCAGCAAAATTTACACATTCAGTTATTTTTGAAATAGGAAGACATACATCAGTTGAGTAAACCCTTCCATTATTTATCAAAGCTTTAACAGAGTAATATACATCCCACCTGGCTTTCCATAGTTTATTCCTTTCCTCTAAATCTTTTGCCCATTTAAATGAACTTCCATTATTATCTTTTGAAATTTCTTCAACAATCTTTATATTTTCTTGATTAGATGTTTCAGAACCATGAAATTCAAAAAATAGTGTTGGTACTGCCTCAATATCTTTTAATTTAGAATAATTAATACTAATTTCCATTTGCTCTTTGTTGAGCATCTCAATTCTTGCTATAGGAACTCCATATTGCGTAACTTGTTGAGCTGTTTGTACTGCCATCTCTAGTGATGGAAAATGACAAACTGCACTCATAATACTCTCTGGAATAGGAGATAATCTTAATTGAACTTCCGTAATTACCCCTAATGTACCCTCTGAACCAATAAAAAGATTTGTCAAATTATATCCCGCTGAAGTTTTTTTTGTTCTACTTCCAGTTTTTATTATATCACCATTAGGTAATACAACTGTAAGTCCTGTTATTGCAGTTTTCATGGTGCCATATTTGACAGCCATTGTGCCTGAGGCCGAGGTTGATGCCATGCCACCTATAGCAGCATTTGCACCAGGATCGATTGGGAAAAAAACTCCATCCTCTCTCAAATAATCATTTAATTGTTCTTTGGTTACGCAGGCCTGTACTCGACAATCAAAATCTTCAGCGTTAACACTCAAAATTTTGTTCATTTTTTCTAAAGATATCGTTATTCCTTTGTCATTTCCAACAACATTTCCCTCTAAAGAAGTTCCTGTACCGAAAGGAACTACTGGAATTTTATGTTTATTACATAAGCTCAGTATTTTAGAAACTTCTTCATTTGTTTCTGGAAAAACTACTGCTTTAGATAAAATAGGATCATATGTATCTTCACCTCTGGCATAATTTGCCCTTGTCGACTCAGAAGTAGAGAATCTTCCGTTAAAAATTTTTTTTAGTTCTTCTTGAATTTGATCATTCATTAAAAGAATACTAATGACATTTTTAACAAAAATACAGCTTATTTAGTTAGCATTTTCTTTACGTTTTCTAAAGCTTGAGAAATATTATCTTGTGAAGCAGCAAAACTAAACCTAACATAATCATTGCAAGTTTTACCAAATGCAGTACCGGGCACTATAGCAACTCCAGCCTCGTGCATAGCTTTTTTACAAAACTCAGCCCCTGTCATTCCAGTACCTTTTACATTTGGAAATGCGTAGAAAGCACCACCAGGTAAGCT
>CACLGJ010000001.1 GCA_902606445.1 uncultured Pelagibacteraceae bacterium | reverse complement strand
TTAAAATTTGATATGAGCGTTTTATCTATTAATTTAGATAAGCGCTCTTTTAAATTTAAGAGTTGATTAAATAATTTTTTTGTCTAAAAGATTGGCCATGATTGAAAAAGCGACCACTAGAAAAATAAGTAAAAGTACTCAAAGATCTACTCTACGAGGAAACAATAGAGGTGTGCATAGATATTTCCATGCTGGCTAAAGCTAGCAATTAATTTTTATAATATAATTTTAAATCCACTAAAAATAATATAAAACTAAAAAAGGATATGCCTTGGTGGTGAAATAGCATCACGTCGGTTTGTGGATCCGAAGTCGTAGGAGCGTAACCTACCCAAGGTACCAAAAAATGAATAAAGAAAACAAACTCAATCCATCCATACCATCTGGGTTTGAAGATCGTTGGGGAAAAAAGTTAGTTCTAAAAAAACAACTTTTAAAAGTGATTGAAAAAAATTTTATTAGGTTTGGAGCTGAGGCATTAGAAACTCCATCCTTTGAAGTAAGTGAAAACATAGGATCTTTTTTAGCAGAAGATGATACCAATCCTATGTCTAACGTATTTTCTTTCAAGGACGGAGATAAAAATATTACTTTAAGATATGATTTATCCAGCCCTCTTGCAAGATTTGTTGCTCTAAATAACCAGGAGCTTCCACCAATTTATAAAAGATATGCTATTCAAAATGTTTTTAGAAATGAGAAGCCAGGCAATGGAAGGTATAGAGAATTTCTTCAAGCTGACTTTGATATAATTGGTAATACAAATCCCGCACAATCCAATGCCGAACTTTGTAATTTAATTACAACAACTTTATTGGAATGTGGTCTAAAAAAAGATCAGTTTACCATTAATATAAGTAATAGAAAAATTGTTCAAGGGTTGATTGATGAGTTAAATATTTCCCCTGAAAAACAAACAAAAGTAATTAGAGCAATTGATAAATTAGATAAACCTGGATTTGGTTTATCAGGGGTCGAGGCTTTACTCAAAAAAGAGAGAAAAGATAGTTCAGGCGCAATCACAAAAGGTGCAGATTTAAATGACATCCAAGCGGAAAGAATTTTAGATTTTCTAAAAGTAAAAGATTTAAAAGAATTAAAAAATAAATTAACCAATCCACTTTCTCAAGAGGGAATAAAAGAAATAGAGGATGTCTTTCAAATACTTGGATTTGGAAAATATAAAGATCAAGTTATAACAAATTTTACAATCGTAAGAGGTCTTGCTTATTATGATGGTTTTATTGTTGAGACAAATTTAAATTTTGAAGTAAAAAATGATAAAAAAAAAGTAATTGATATAGGTAGTATTTGCTCAGGAGGAGCTTATGCAAAACTTATCTCAAGATTTAAGGGTGTAGATATACCAGGTACAGGAATTTCATTTGGAGTTGATCGATTATTGTTTGCATTAATGCAGCTAGATCAAATAAAAATTAAAGAACTAAAGCCAGTTATAGTTTGTATTATGGATGAAAAATATTTGAAAAATTACTATGAAATTTTAGAACAATTAAAAGCCAACAATATCAATGCTGAGATATTTTTAGATACAAAAAAGAATTTAGGAAAACAACTTACTTACGCAAATAAACGTAAACTTGATCTTGCAATAATTTGTGGTGAAAATGAATTTAATGAAAATACTGTTACAATAAAAAACCTTAAAGGCGTTAAAGGTGAAAACAATCAAACTATTCCAAAAGAAAATTTAGTTAATGAAATCAAAAAACTTATCTGAAAATATCCTTAAATCAGTAAAGTCAAAAGGATTTAAGTTTATTAATTTACCTTCAGTAATAGAAGCTAATCACATTGTTCAAAGATCAGGCGAAAACTTTAGGAAATTTATATTTTCATTTATTGATCAAAATGGCAGTGAATTATGTTTAAGACCAGATTTAACGATTGTATCGTGTCTAAGGTATTTAGAGAACAATCTAAAAGGTAAAGAAAAAATATTTTATATTGGTCAAGCTTATAGAAAATCACAAAATAAAAAAGACTCTATTATTAGAAACCAAATTGGATTTGAGATAATTGGTTCCAAAAGTGAAAAAAATGATGATAAAGAAATAATTAATACTTCTCTCAAATCTTTACAAAATCTAAAATATACTAAGGGCACTTTAACAATTGGAAATATTGAAATCTTTAATCTTCTTATTTCTAAATTAGATATTCCAAAAAGATGGAAATTAAGGTTATCAAGACACTTTTGGAGAGAGGATTATTTTAATGACCTTTTAAAAAGATTAGAAACCAATTCTGATGTTGATCCAACTATTGTTGAAGTTGATAAAAGACGTTACCTAAAAATGTTAAAAGATGACCAGTCTAAAGTTGTTGCAGGAAGATCAATTAATGAAATCTTAAAAAGATTTGATCATAAGATTAAAGACCCAAGAAGAACAAATAAGGGCAGAAACATTTCAAAAATAATTAAAGAATTTTTAAAAATAAAATGTCCGATTAATAAAACAGCCAGTGAATTAAATAAATTTTTTAGAAAACATAAAATTAATCTTATAGTAGACCAAAGATATTTTCCATTATCACAAAATAAAATTTCAAAACTAAATGTTATTTTTTCTGCCTCATTTGGAAGACAGCTTGAGTATTACACAGGAATGGTTTTTAGAATTGATATCAAATCAAATTCAAAATTAAAAAATATTATTAATGGTGGAAGGTACGATCACTTGATATCTGATCTTGGATTTAAAAAAGAAGTTCCAGCAGTTGGGGCTGCATTAAATTTATGATTAACGATATTATAAATATTGGAATTCCTAGCAAAGGCAGACTTAGAAAAGATGTTTTAAATATCTTTAAAAAAAATAAATTAGTACTTGCCTCTGAGAGAGGGGAGCGAGATTTGCTTGCATTTATTAAAGGTAAAAAGAATATCAAGATTATTTATTTGCATGCACGAGAAATTATTCAAAGATTAGGAGAAGGGTCATTGGATTTTGGATTTTCTGGATTTGATTTATTTAAAGAAAGTGAGATCAATATTCAAAATAAAATTAGTGTCACTAAAAAATATAATTTTGGTAAAGCAAAATTAGTTGTTGCTATTCCTGATGAATGGATTGATGTACAAACAATAGCTGATTTAGAGGAAATTGCATTTGAATTTAAAGATAAAAAAAAGAAAAGATTAAGAGTGGCAACAAAATATCCAAATTTAACAAGAGAATTTTTGTTTTCTAAAGGAGTAACTCAATTTAAGTTAGTAAGTAGCTTGGGTGCAACAGAAGCTTATCCTTTCACAGAATCTAGTGAGATTATTACAGATATAACTTCAACTGGAGAAACTTTAAAAGCTAATAACTTAAGAATATTGAAAGATGGAGAAATATTAAAATCAGAAGCCTGTATGATGGTTGCTAGATCATCTGCTAAAAAAAAAGCTTTGAAAAGTTTAACTAAATTACTTTCTAAGAATTAAATCTTTCCAATAAATAAGGATAATTTTAATAATATCTAGGTTTCTAAGGACCGCATAAAGGCCAACTAATATTCCAAGGCCTATAATTATTTTAAATATTAATAATAATTCCATTGCACATTTTATATATGATATAAACTGATTCATGGAAGTCATATTTTTAGTAATTTTAGTTGTATTATTAGGAGCTGTTACGGCTATTCTTTATCTAAATCTAAAATCTAAGCCTAAAGATGAAAATAAAGAAGCTGAAGAAATAGCTAATTTAAAATTTGAAATTTCAAATTTAAAAGATACTTTAAATACAACAATTAATAATTCACTGGGTTCAATGTCTACTTCATTCAATGCCTTATCTACTGGAGTAACAAAGGATATGACAGAGGCCCTAACCAAAGTTGATGAGAAGGTTGGTAATTTTAACCAACAAGTACAATTATTAAATCAAAGTCAAGAGGGTATTACTAAAATTTTAGCAGGGGTTAAAAAGTATGGGACTCTTGCAGAGTTTTCTTTAGATTCGCTTATCAAAGACTTATTACCTGTATCACAATTTCAGACCAATGTTAAAATGAAAGAAGATACCAGCGAGAATGTAGAATTTGCAATCAAGCTACAAGGAGATGTTTTGGTTCCAGTAGATAGTCATTTTCCAGTGGAAAAATTCAAAGCAATCACAGATGCTTATGATGCAGATGATAAAAAGGCCGTTGCTGATGCTAGAACAAAATTAGCAAGTGCATTTAAGGCTAAGGCAAAAAGTGTTATGGAAAAATATATTGTTCCACCTAAAACGACTGATTTTGCAATAGTGTATGCGCCAACAGAAAGTCTTTATAAAGAATTAACTGAATATCAAGATCCAAGTACTAAAGAATTATTAACTCAAGAATTAATGAAAAAATATAAAATTGTAATTTGTGGCCCTAATACTCTTTCTGCCTACTTACAATCTTTACATATGGGCTTTCAATCATTGAAAGTACAAAAAGGAGCTACAGAAATATACAATCATCTTAAAACCATCACTACAAGATTTGGAAAACATTTTGATAATATAATTACACTTAGAAAAAAATTAGAGGAAGCTATGAGTGTGGTAGATAAGTTTGGTACTGATGCAAGATCAATAAGCAGAACTTTAGAAAATATAAAAGATCCCGAGCAGGTTGAGAAAGCTGTTCAAACAGAAAATGTAGAAAAATTTGTTGAAAGAAATAAACAGCTCAAAAATTAATTTCTTTTTTCCAAAAATACCGATTATAAGAAATCACATGCAATGGAATAATAAATTTATTTATCCTAAATCTACAAGATCAATCGTACAAGGTTCAAGACAATATTCAGTTAATGATGAAAATCTTCCATCTGTTACAACAATTTTAAAAGCAACTGAGTCTGAAGAAAAAAAAGCAAAACTAGCTGAATGGAAAAACAGAGTTGGCCATAAACAAGCTGAAATTATTTCAAGAGAAGCAACAAATCGTGGAAGTTCTATGCACGATTATTTAGAAAAATTTTTGCTTGGAAAATTAAATATGGATTTACTTGGAGACAACACTCGTGAAAAAATGATGGCAGATCAAATTATAGAAAAAGGATTAAGAGATAAATTAAGTGAAATTTGGGGATGTGAAGCAACTTTATATTACCCGGGAAAATATGCAGGCGCTGCAGATTGTATTGGTATTTACGAAAATAAAGAAACGATCATAGATTTTAAACAAAGCAACAGACCAAAAAAAGATGAGTGGATTGACGATTATTATCTACAGTGCGCAGCATATTCATTAGCCCACAATAAAGTTCATGGATCAAATATTACCCAAGCGACAATCCTTTTATGTACCAAGGATAATATTTTTCAAAGATTTATAGTTGAAGGTGAAAGATTAATAGATTATCAAAATCAATTTTTAGAAAAAGTTGAACAATTTTATTCACAACGGATGTCAAATTGAATTATGTAGTTTGGGATATTGAGACAGACTCAGCACAACTTGATTGGGCTACTATGATTGAGATTGGAGCAATTCTATTGGACGAAAATTTCAATGAAAAAGAGAGATTTACTGCTAGATGTAGGATGCCTCAAGATCGAGTTCCATCTGCAACTGCTTTATGTATCAATAAATCAAATGTTGATTTGATTACAAAAGGTAACTTGAGCCATTATCAAATGATTGCTCAAGTAGAAAAAAAATTCCGTGAATGGTCACCAGCAACTTTTATGGGATTTAGTTCGGTCGGGTTCGATGATGAAATTCTTAGGCGAGAGTTTTTTAAATCATTAAGAAAACCATATTTGATTAATACAGAAGGTAATTCAAGGCATGATGCATTAAACATGATCAAAGCAGCGTTTGCAATTGATGAAAATGTTTTGAAAACTGAGCTTAATCCTAAAGGAAATAAATCTATGAAATTAGAATCGCTAGCAAGACTTAATGGCTTCGATTCCTCAGGGGCCCACGGAGCTCTTTTCGACACTGAGTTAACTGTAAAGGTTCTGGGTTTATTAAAGAATAAGCAACCAGATTTGTGGCATGAATATTTAAAAACCAAAAGTAAAGTTGTAGTTGAAAATTTAATTAAACAAGAAAAAATGTTTACAATTAATGAAAACTTCTTTGGTAAAAACTATTTATTTTTAGTTGCTCCTCTACACCCAAGTTCATGCATGCACCCAGTTTATAAATGGGGGCAAGTGGTAAATTTATCCGCAAATATTGAAGAACTTCAAAAACTAAATTATCAAGATTTAAAAAAGGAAATGAAAAAATCTCCTCGTTTTTATAAAACAATTAAATCAAATAAAGCTCCTATAATTTTAGATAAAAGTCTAGGTTTGAAAGTAGATCCGTACAAAAAAATTGGAATTAATTTACTAAACAAAAGAGCAGAATTAATGAGATCAAATGAAAAGTTTTCTCAAGATATATGTAATATTTTAAAAGAAGCGGCAGAAGAAAAAATGGAAACAGCATCACAAGAAGATGCTGAACCGGAGGAGACTATTTATTCTGGAGGTTTTGATACATTTAATAAAGATGTTCCATTATTTGAAAAATTTCATGCCTCAGAATGGAAAGAGCGATTAGCTTTACTAGATAAGTTTAAAGATGACAGATTGATAACCTTTGGCCATAGTCTTATGTATAATGAAGCTCCAGAAATTTTACCAAAAGAAATTCATACAAAAATAAAAAGAAGAATTGCATCCAGAATACTTAGTACGAATAAAGAGAAATGGTGGACAGTTTCAGCTTTTTATTCAGAGTGTGATGAAATTAGAGAAAATGATGATAAAATGTTTTCATTTAAAACAGTAGACGAAAAACTTAAATTTCTTGATGGAATTAATGATTATGTCATGAATTTAGAGCAAAAATATTCTGATGCTTAGTTAATAAATCTAAAAAAGATTGTTTTTGATCATTGAATATTAATCTGAATCAATTATATCCATTATATGCTTATAGATTTCAAAGATGAAGATTTTGAAAATAAAATCAAAAATGAGGATGTATCAGTAATTCAATTTTCTGCTGCTTGGTGTGGTCCTTGCAAGGCTCTAAAACCTGTAATGGATAAATTATCAGATGAATACAAAGACAAAGCTGGTTTTTATTATGCAGATATAGAAGATGGTGGAATTAATACTGGAAGTGCCGCAGGTATTAGAGGAGTGCCTACTGTGATTGTCTACAAAAAAGGTGTTGAAGTAGATAGAAAAGTAGGTGGTGTCCCCGAAGGACACATGAAGGAATTTTTAGAAAAAAATATTTAATTTAAATTTAGTACTTCACCAGCCAGATACAACGAACCTGTTATTAATATCAAGTCATTTTTTTTGACAGGGATTGACTTAATTGCTTCAAATATATTTTCTTTGTATTGAACATTTTCCAAGTCAATTAGCTTATCTTTTAAATCTTTTCCACTAATTGAGTTTGGTTGATTTGGAATATCAATTGTGGTTAAAGTCGCAATCTCTTTAAAGTGACTCATATATTCTCTATGATCTTTATTTGCCATCATTCCAAGAATGATATGTTTATTACAATTTAAGCTCTCTAAGTAATTGTTTAAAACTTTGGCACCTAGAGGATTATGAGATCCATCTACTAATAATCTATTTGTCTCAACTAAATCTTTTAATTTTCCCTCAGTGATTTCTTGAAGTCTTGCAATACTTTCAATTTTTGTGATTCCATTCTTAATATGTTCATCATTTATATTAATTTCTTTGATTGCTCTTAGAGCCGCAATTGCTGTTGAAATATTTTCTAATTGAAATTGACCATTTATATTAGGCCTTGGAAGCTTAATTCCCCCAGACATATCTTCATAATAGAAGAAACTATTTTCATTATCTGAATAGTTATAATTATCACCAAAGAATAATTTATAAGATTTATTATTTTTTATTGTTTTTTCAATTTTTTTTGATGTTTCTAATGAACTTTGTTTTGCAACAATGATATTAGAATTTAGTAATTTTGATGTTTTTTCAAAAATAATTTTCTCAATGGTTTGCTCATTTTTTGGAAGCCAATCTAAATGATCTAAGCCTATTGATGTTACAACACTTGCTAGGTTTTGATCTAAAATATTAGTTGCATCAAATCTATGGAACAGTCCTGTCTCAATTAAATTTATATTATCAGGATATTCCGCTGATTTATAAAAATATGCAGCTGTTAAAATTTCAAAAAATGTAATTGGATGATTATCATTAGCTTTTTCAACTTGTTCTAAAAGATAAGATAATTCATTATCACCAAGCTCTTTGTTATTAAATACAAACCGTTCATTAATTTTTTTAATATGTGGACTGGTATAGATATTACAATTAATTTTTGCCTCTTTAAGAATTGCATACATTGCTTGGATTGTTGAGTATTTACCATTAGTACCAACTACGGAAATTGCTTTAATTTTGTCTTGGGGATTGTTTAATTTTTTACAAAGATTTAATATTCGATCTAAGCTTAGATCAATTTCTTTAGGATGCAGCTTTTGTAAGCGACTGACTATTTTCTCGAGTTTCATTTTCTTCAGTGCTTATAACAGAATTTTTCTTTAACAATATTGATAATAAAGTTCCAATCTTTTCAGACAAATCTTTTCTCTCAACTATTAAATCAACAAATCCTGTTTTTTGGACATATTCACTTGTTTGAAAGTTTTCAGGTAGTTCTTCTTTGACTGTTCCTTGTATAACTCTTTTTCCTGCAAAGGCTATTAGAGATCCTGGTTCAGCTATATGAATATCACCTAACATTGCATAAGAAGCTGTTATTCCACCAGCAGTCGGATCAGTTATTAATACAAGATATGGAAGGTTATTATTCTTTAATTCATTAATAGCTAATGTTGTTCTAGTCATTTGAGATAGTGATATTAAACTTTCCATCATTCTCATTCCTCCACCTGCGCTTACACAAATAAATGGGGTTTGATTTTCTATAGCATGCTGAATTCCATATAAAAAAGCTTCACCTTCAGCCGAAGCCATTGATGCACCTAGAAAATCAAAGTCAGATGCAACAGCAGTTATTTTAATATTATTAATATTTCCACAAGCAACCACCATTCCGCAATCAAGACCAGTTTTTTTACGAGCACTTTTTAATCTATCTTTATATGTTTTTGAGTCTGTCCACTCTAAAGGATCGTCTTTAGGAATTGGTGTTTTAAAAACTTCGTAGTTATTCTTTCCAAAAAGAACATCAAATCTTTGATTAGGCTTAATTCTGTGATGTTTATTACAATCTGGACAAACCCATAAATTTTTTTCTAAATCCTTTTTTAAAATTGGCCCTTTACAACATGAAGTCCAGTCACTTTTTGCTATTTCTTCTTTAGATGCTCTTTTATGTATTGCGGTTTTTATTTTTTCACCTGCTTTAATTATTTTAGTAATCCAATTCATCTAATCTTATTTTTTAGTTTTTTAACAATACTAGTAACATTTGTGACAGCATTTTGTCTCTTGTTAATAGAATTAGTTATTTCCTTACAAATTGCACTTCCAACAACCAAACCGTCAGCTTTTTTAAGAGATTTTATTGTTTTTTCAGTAATTCCAAATCCAATTACAACATTCTTAGATTTATCTTGGTTTTTAATTCTACTATATCTTTCCAATATTTCTTTAGAAGAGACTTTTAATTTGCCACCAGTAGTCGAAAGCATGCTTATATAATAAACCATATCATGAGAGTCTTTGATTATTTTTTTTAACCTTATCTTAGATGTAGTAGGTGAAACTAATTGAATAAAATTAATTCCTTTTTTTTTACACTTTGCAGCAAAAGGTTTATTTTCTGGATAAGGTAAATCAACAACAATCAATCCATCAATTTTTGATTTTTTACATTTATCTAAAAATTTATTTTCATTGTATTGAAAAATCATATTATAATAACCCATTAGAATAATAGGTTTATTCTTTTTTATTTTTTTAAAATCTTTAGCTATTGAAAACACATCATTAATTTTAATTCCATTTTTTATGGCACGATAAGCGCTGGTTTGAATTTGGCCACCATCTGCAATAGGAGTATTGTGTGGGAATCCTAATTCGCAAATGTCAGCATAATTAGAGATTGATTTTAATATTTCCAAGGATTTTTTTTTAGTATTGTCCCCAGCTACTGTATAAGTAAGCAAAGCTGGTCTACCTTCACTTTTAGCATTTTGAAAAGCACTATTAATTAAAGAACTCATTATTTTTTACTTAATCTTTCTTTTAAAATATCTCTATCTTTTTTTGCGTCACCGCATGAATTTACAACTATAATTGTATCTTTGCTTAATTTAGGAGCAATTTTAATTGCTTCTGCAAATGCATGACTTGGTTCTAGGCTAGGATTTAAATTTTCATATTTAGTTACCATTTGATATGCATTTAATGCCTCTTCATCTGTTGCATAAGTATATCTTGCTCTTTTAGTGTCTCTTAAAAAACAGTGCATAGGACTCACGCCGGGGTAATCCAATCCAGCACTTATAGACTCAGTCTCATTTATTTGTCCCTCTTTATTTTGACATACATAAGAAGCTGCTCCATGTAATATTCCAATTTTAGTTTTACGGCTTAGTGGAGCCGCATGAAGTTTTGATTTTTTGGGTCCACCTGCCTCAACACCAATTAATTCAATCTTTTTTTTATCATAATCAATAAACTCACTCCAAAATCCATATGCTGAACTTCCTCCTCCAACACAGTTAACTAATTTTATTTTATTAGGTATTCTTTTAAATTCTGATTTAAATTGCAGTTTCAATTCTCTAGAAATTTGAGCTGTACTCCAGCCACAAATTTTAACAAATATATTTGGACCAACAGTACTTCCTACACACATATGGGTGTTATCACAATTTGATACCCAATATCTCATACATTCACTTACAGCATCAACTAATGTTTGGCTTCCAGAGTAAACAGGAATTATTTCAGCTCCATTTTTTCTAATTGCATCACAGTTAGGTTTTTGTCTTTTAATATCTTTTGCACCCATGAATATTTTACATTTAAGGCCAAATTTTTTAGCCGCCATACTTAACATTTTACCCGCATAACCAGCTCCAGTATCTCCAACTATATATTTTTTACCCATTGCTTTACAAATAAGAGCATGAACAGTTGCATTATATATTTTGTGTGCACCTCCATTTGCTTCAGAAACAACCTTTGCCCAAATTTGAGCACCACCTAGTTGTTTTGTTAAATTATCAAGTTTTACAAATGAGGTAGGAGTTCCAATATAATTTTTGAAATAATAATCTCTTTTTTCAAGAAATTTTTTATCTTTTCTTAATTTTTTAAATTTGTTTGTTAAATCTTCTACAGGTTTTTTTAAAGTCTCAGGAATAAAACTCCCTCCAAATTTACCACCCCAAAAGCCATGTTGATCATGCTGATCAATTAATGGAATTCCTCTTTTAAGTTTCATTGTGTACCTGTTTTATCTTTTTTAAAAATATATCTATTTTGGATTTATCTTTTAACCCAGAAGTTTCTAGACCCCCAGATATATCTATAATATCCGCTATTTTTTTATAATATTCAAGATGGTCATTTATCTGAATGTCACCTGCTATCATTAATGGTTTGTTAACCTTTATTTTTTTAATAAGTTCGTGATCAAAAGCCATACTTTTTTCGTAGCCTTTGCTATCAAATAAATAAATGTCAGTTACTTCAGAAAACAAATGACATTTTTGAACATCACTTTCTTCTACTATAGTTAAAGCAGTGATAATTTTTTTATTATATTTTTCTTTAATTTTTTTGATTTCTTTAGGTGTACAGTCATATATTTGGTAATAATCAAAGGGTAGGTTTTTAATTTCTTCTAAAATTCCTTCATTAGGCTTGACCAGCACCGCTACAAAATTAGATTTTTTTTTATCTATAGTTAATAGTTCATTTAATTTTTTAAGCTCAACATATCTTGAGCTTTTTTTATAATTGCAAATGAACCCAATAAATTGAGGTGGATATTTATGGTTAATTAAAAAATTTAGAGTATCGAGATCTGAAATCCCACAAATCTTGCAACCTTTCATTAGGATAAATGATTGATTAATGTTTGAATGTTTTTTTTAATGTTACCAAGAGTTATTGGTCTTCCAATCACTAACCAATCACTTCCATTTTTATATGCCTGTTTAGGGGTTAAGACTCTTTTTTGATCATTTAATTTTGAATTAAATCTTATTCCAGGTGTTATAATTTCTTTTTTAAATATTTTTCTAACTATTTTAACTTCTTGTGCACTACAAACAATGGCATCTAATTTAGCTTTATTTGCCAATTTAGCTTGTTGGTAAACTAATTTTTTAACATCTTTATTAAAACCAATTTCTTTAAGAGCTTTATTATTTAAAGATGTTAGAATTGTCACTCCCACTAACTTAGTTCTACCAGAAGCTTGTTTAGCTGCTTTTAATGCCTCTAGGCCTGAACTAATATGTATAGTACAATAATTAAACTTAAGATCTCTAATTGCTTTTATAGCCGAGGAACAAGTATTAGGGATATCTGAAAATTTGTAATCTCCAAAAGTTATTTGATTTTTTAATTTTGAAACAAACTTTCTACCATTTTTTGAATTCAAAAACTCCAATCCAAACTTGTAACCTATTTTTAGTTTAGAAGTTTTTGTTTTTTTTATTATTTCTTTAATTCTTGAAATATTTCCACTGTCACAAGCTATGAATATTTTATTCTTTTTCATTGTTCAATTTATTAAACAAGTCTTTTGCCATTTTAAAATGGATTGTTTTTTTTTCGGGAGTATGAACTTTTTCTCCATTTCGGGGATTTCTAGAGATTCTGGCTTTTTGTTTATTAGTTGAAAAAATGCCAAAGCCTCTTAATTCTACTCTCTCACCTCTTTTAAGTGTTGTTTTTATCTCCTTTAAAATAATATCGGTAAATTTTTCAAGATCTTTTTTTAAAAAATTTGGGTAATTTTGTGAGAATTGTTTTAGAAGCTTTGATTTTACAATAGCCAAGTTAATCTACTTTAAATTATTCTTTTTCCTTGTCTTTTTTTTTTAAATCATCGGATAGAGATGAAAATGGAAGATTTTTTCCAGACCCCTCTGAACCATATTTTTTTAAAGCTTCTTTTTTTTCAATTTCTTCAAGAAGTTTTATACTCAAGGTCACTTTTCTTTTATCCAAATCTAAATCCCCAATTGCACAGTCTATTCTTTCACCACCAGTAAACCTTGATGGACGAGCATCAGTAGCATTAATTGCAATTTGTGATTTTTTAATTTGGAAATCCATTTCACAGCCCTCTGGTCTTACTGTTAACCCTTTATTGTCTGAGTTTATGATTTTAACAGTGATTGTCTGATTAATTTTTTTGTCATTAAACCAATCAAAAGGATCTGGCTGTGTCTGTCTTAGTCCTACTCTGATTTTCTGTTCTGATATTTTAATCTCTAAAACTTTCACTTTTAATTTATCGCCTTTTTTATATTTTGCTAATTCTTCCTCGCCATTATTTAGATATGTAAGATCGTTACAATGTAAAAAAGCATCTACATCTAATTTTTCAATTTTTAAAAAAAGAGAGTATTCATTCTTATTAGCAACTTCACCTTCAACAATTGTATTAACAGGGTATTGTTTTTCAAATGTCTCGAATGGATTATCTTTAGTTAGTCTATGAGATATTGCGATCCGTCTTTTTTCTTTATCGATTTCTGTGATCACACAATCAATCTCATCACCAATTTTAAACATTTTTTTTGCAGAAATATTTTTCTTCGTCCAACTTAGTTCACTTGAGTGTAGTAATGTTGTTAGTCCTGGTTCTAATTCACAGAATGCTCCAAAATCCATAATCTTGACTACTTTAACTTTGTAAGGTTTTTTCAACTCATAATTTTCTATGTGTTCAAAAGGATCAGGGGAAAGTTGCTTAACAGAGCAACCTACTTGTAACTTATCCTTATCTACTGAAATTACTTTCAAATCATGTTTCTCACCAATATTAAATACTTCGTCTGGATGATTCACTCTTGAATATGAAATTTCTTGCAAGTGAACTAAAACATCAAGTTCATTATTTACATTAAAGAAGCATCCAAATGAACTATATCCTTTAACCTCAGCTCCTTTTATAATATCTCCAACTTTGTATTTCTCAATTATTTTAGCCTTATCTTCTTTTTTGAATGAGGAAATGATCTCTCTTCTAGAAACACATGCGTTACCTCTTACCTTATCTAATTTAATTAAAGCAAATTTCTGTGGTTCGTTCATCAAATGGCTAATATCCTTCATCGGCTTATCACTTATTTGAGACCCAGGCAAAAACATCAGCGAGCCTGTATCAATATGTTCAACAATACATCCACCTTTACACTTAGAGGTAATCTTGCCCATAATCGGTTCACTTTTTTCATATGCTTCTACTAATTTATCCCATCCTTTAATTTTTTGAGCTTTACTCGCTGAAACTAAAACCTCACCATTCTTGTCTTCAATTTTTTCTAATAATACAGGAATATTTTCACCAACTTTAATTTTATCAGCTAGGCCCATGCTCTTTAACTCATTTATGTCTAGAACTGGTTCACTTTTTAAACCTTCTACAAAAAGGAACACAAACTTTTCAGTAATTTTATTGATTTTACCATCAATAATTTTTCCTTCTTCAATGTTCACTCTTGAAAGTTGACTATTTAATAATTTTTCAAATTCTTGGGATGCAGGACTTGTCAGATCTTTGTATATTTCCATTAATTAGTAAATTCTTTATCTATTTGTTTAAAACACGATCTTTTAGATAAAATTTTTATTTAAATCAATAGCAAAACGTAATTAAATATCTAATAGTAATAAACAATTTTATTGATTTGTAGCGCTTTTGGTTGAAAATTATAAAAATTTTAGATTTAAAACTACTTTTGCTTAATTTTATTTATTAATTTTAAAAATGATGGAAAAGACGTTTTTATAGAGTCTTTATCGTAAATACTCCATTTACCACCAAAAGTTAACGCAGCTACTACACTTGTCATAAAAACTCTATGATCTTTTAAGTAATTTCTAACTACTATTTTTTTATTTACTACTAAATTTGGGTTCCCATAGACTTTAATTGAATTTTTTGTTGTGACTGTTTTTACGCCCATCAAATTCAATATTTTAGACCCCCATTTTAGACGAGGACTTTCTTTTTGATTAAGCTCTGACAATTTTTTAAAATACGATATTCCATTTGCTTTCGCTGCGATTAGAAAAATTACCAGAAACTCATCAATTGCACTGCTGTTAAGTTCGGGAGGACAGTTGATTGGTTTTAAATTTTTAGCACCCCGAACAAACAAATCTGCAATTTTTTCACCTTTGTTATATTTTATATTTTTTAAAGTTATTTTTACACCCATCATATTTAAAATTTTTAAAACACCTACTCTGGAAGGGTTTACATTTACATTTTTTAAAGTTAATTTTGAATTTTTAGATAAAGCAGTAAGAACTATAAAAAAAGCGCAGGAACTTATATCGGATGGAATTTTATAATTAAAAGAATTAATTTTTTTTTTCCCATCTAATTTTATCAAATCATAATTCTTTTTTGTTGTCACTTTTATCGGTAGTTTTAAATACTTAAACATTAGTTCACTGTGATTTCTTGATTTTTTAGCTTTAATCAAAGTTGTTCCATTTGTATTAATTGATGCGAGCATTACAGCTGTTTTACATTGTGCAGATCCTTTATTTTCAAAATATTTTATTGATCGAGGTTTATTTGTTCCTTTAATAATTATTGGTAATTTTCCGTTTTTAGAAATAAAATTAGCACCAAATTTTTTTAATGGATTTATAACCCTTGAAAAATCTCTTTTTGATAAACTTTTGTCACCAATGATTTTAATATTTTTTTTAGAATGAATTAATAGACCAAGAATCAATCTTCCCAAAGTTCCTGAGTTACCGGCATTAAGAGTAATATTTTCTCTGTATTTGTATCCATTAACTCCTAGGCCATGAATAAGACAGTTATTTTTATTCAGTCTAATTTTAACTCCAAGTTTCTTAAGACATCTTAATGTGTCTAGAACATCTTCTGATTTAAGAATATTTTTAGCAGTAGATTTTCCAGTAGCTTGAGAAGCCAATAATGCCCATCTTATAGATAAACTTTTATCTCCTTCGATGTTTAAGTTTTTATTAAAATATTTAACAGTTTTGTTTATATAAATGATATTGTTCATTAAGAAAAAGTTTAACTAATTCTAAAAGAGTCACCAAAATATGCTTTTTTAGCGTCAATATTTTGTAGTAAATTATTAGGTGTTCCTTCCGCAATCACTTTTCCATTATGGATTATTGCAGCTGTATCTACACAAGCCAATAAATCTCTTGCTTGGTGATCACAAAGAATAATAGAAATATTATTTAAAGACTGTAAATCTACAATAATTTCTTGTAAAATTTTTATTGTCATAACATCTAATGCAGCAAAAGGTTCGTCTAACAATAGAATTTTAGGGTCTGAAAGAAGCGCAAGAGCTATTACTAATTTCTTTTTTTGTCCACCTGACAAAAAATCTGCCTTTATATCCCTAATCGAATCTAGTTCAAATTTTGAAATTAAAGAATTTATTTTTTCTTCTCTATAACTAACATTTTCAATTGTAATTTCAGCAACAGCTCTAAGATTTTCACTAACGGTTAGATCATGGAAATATCCCCCATTTTGAGGTACAAACCCGATTTTAAAAAGAATAGTTCTTTGATAAATTGGAAATTTGTTGATTCTTTGTGAATCAATTAAAACAGATCCAAAGTTTGGTGACAATAAACCAATAATTATATTAAATATTGTTGATTTTCCAACTCCATTAGGACCAAGCAAACCTAGAATTTGTCCAGCACCAAGTTCTAAATTTAGGTTATCTAAAATTATTTTTCTCCCAAACTTAAAAGAAACTTTATCTAATTTCAAAATAACATTCCTTTTTTTAAATGATTTTATTCTAAATTTTTTAATATTTGACATAATTAATTTTTAAACAATTTTACATTATCAATCTGATTATCCATGTATATATCAATTTTTTTTGTCATCAAATTAATCTTAATATTGTCAGCAGTTATTATTCCTTGTGATCCAGAATATTTAACTTTTTCATAAATTTTAGCTATGTTTTTTTCAAAGCTAAGGTCTAGTTTTTCTGAAACAATTTTATTATTGAGATATGTAATAATTACATTTCCTCTAAACTTAGTATTGTGGCTAGAACTATTATATTCAGCTTTTTCAGAAGTGATAATTAATGGTATTTTATTTTTATCAATAATTATACCGGTTACTTTTTGCATCATTACTATTTCAGAGTTATCTAAATTTACCAATTCACTTAAATCTGAGCTAATAAAATACTGATTATCCTTATCTAAAGTTATTTCATACTTTAAATTTTTAATAATGTTATTTTCATTTTTCTTAGATAATTCTTTTTTTGGTATATTTGGCTCTGCTTCAATTTCTTTATTTTTTGAAAAATATTTTTTATTGAACAATACCAAAGCTATCAAAATGATACAAATAAGACTTATTTGTGCAGTTTTTTTCATAAGCCAATTATTTCATTGTATTAATAAGATTATGAATATGAACAACTCCTATAGTTCTTCTTTTATTTCTCTTATCAAATACACAAACATTTGTAATTTTTTTTTGATTCATTTTATTAAGAATTTCACTAGCAAGAGTGTTTTTTTCAACAGCAAAAGGTTTTTTAGACATGAATAGTTTAATCTTATAATTGTTAATAATCTTTTTTTTCTGCATTAATCGTTTTAAGTCCCCATCAGTAAATACACCAGTACTTTGCCCGTTATCATTTACAACAACTAAAAATCCAAGTTTTTTTAAATTAAGAATTTTTAATGCGTATTTCATCAACTCATTTTCATTTACAAAAGGAATTTTCTTACCTGTTAACATCATATCAGAAGCGGTTTTTAACTTATTTCCTAGATTACCACCTGGGTGAAATTTTTTAAAATCAAGTTTACCAAATTTTTTTTGTCTCATAACTGCAATTGCTATAGCATCACCCAAGCAAAGTTGAGCAGTTGTACTAGATGTTGGTACAATTCCGTGTCCAGACTCTGTTACATTTGGTAAAAGCAACTTAATCTTAGCTGATTTATATAAATAAGAGTCTTTATTTGAAACAATACCAATTAGATTAATCCCATTATTCTTTGAATATTTTATCAAATTTTTTAATTCATCAGTGTTACCTGATAAACTAATTAGAATTAACAAATCTTGTTTTGATATTCTTCCTAAATCACCATGAGAGCAATCATTTGCAGAAATTGAAAAAGATGGGGCACCAACTGATGATAAAGTCGCAGATATTTTTGAGGCAATCTTTCCACTTTTTCCTACTCCACAAATAATAACTTTTGATTTACATCTTATAATTGCTTTTACTGCATCATCAAACGAATTGCTGAGTGAGTTTTTTAATTTTTTAAGAGCTTTTATCTGTAGATCAATTACCTCGATACCAAATTCATTTATTCTACTTTTCATTTTAATGTGACCAGATATCATCTCTAAATAATGCAAGATCAAGATCTACTCTTGTTTTTAAAAAATCTAAACAGCTTTTATACAATTTTGATCTGTTTTCTCTTTCAAGTATCTTACTTAATTCATCATGAATTTTATGTAAAAAAATTACATCATTGGCACAATATTTCATTTGAGCTGATGTAAGTTCACCCCCAAAATCAGAACTCTGAAATTGTTTACTAATATCAACATTTACAAACTCTTTGATTAATGTTTTTAAAGAGTGATTATCAGAGTATGATCTTGCTAGTTTAGATGCAATTTTTGTATCAAGAATATTATTGGTTTCAGTTTTTAAATAATGTTTAATATGAGCTATATCTGCTCTACCATAATGAAAAATCTTGGTAATTGAATGATTGTTAAGAACTTTTACCAAATTTGGTGCTATATAATTCGACCTATTTAATTGAACTATATGTGCGTCCGAATTGCCGGTAGATATTTGTATGAGACATAATGGATCTCTTCTAACATTAAGCCCCATGAATTCACCATCTACAGCTATTACATTGCCTAACTCTAAATCATCTGGTAAGTCAGATTTGTGAAGTTTAATTTCAATATTCATTTTTAATTATATATATATGAAACCTAAAAATTGTCTAATTTTTGGTGGTAGTGGTCAAATAGGAAGATACTTAATAAGAAAATTAACAAAAAATAATATCAAAGTAACAGTCGTAACACGTAATATTCATCAAAAAAGCTATATTATTAAAACCCAAGGGAATGCAGGCTTTATAGATGTTGTAGAAGCTAACATTTATGATGAAAATAAACTTAGAAATCTTTTTTCTAAATCAGATATTTGTATAAATTTAGTTGGTATTTTGTTTGAGAAAAAAAAGGGTAATACTTTTTATAATATTCATACATTATTTCCATCTTTACTAGCAAGACTGGCAAAGGAATATAAATTAAAAAATTTTATTCATATCTCAGCGCTTGGAATAAATGAAGCAATAGATAGCAATTATGCAAAAAGTAAGCTTGATGGAGAAAAAGAGATTTTCAATCATTTTCCTATTTCGACAATTTTAAGACCCTCAGTAGTTTATTCAGTTGACGATAATTTTACGACAAATTTTATGTCTTTATTAAATCATCTTCCTGTTTTCCCATTGTATTATTCTGGAAATACAAAATTTGCACCTATTCATTGTTCAGATCTAACTGATGTAATTTATAGTGTTATAACAAAAGAAATTAATTCAAAAATTATAGAATGTACTGGCGCTGAGATTATTTCTTTCAAAGAAATCATTCAAAGACTACTCAAATTAATTAATAAAAAAAGACTGTTAGTGCCAATGCCTTTATTGTTTGCAAAATTATCTGCAAAAGTATTTCAACTGTTACCAAAACCTCTTTTAACAGAAGATCAACTAAAGCTTTTAAGATATGATAATGTTTTGACAGGAAAATATAAAAGCAACTTTGATATTGGCGTTCCAAGTAAAAAATATTTTAATGAGGAGGTAAAAAAGTATGCATATATGTGGCGGGAGGGCGGACAATTTTCTACTGAAAAATATTTAACTAAAGTGAATAAAGAAGACTAATTAAGCAGATTGAAACTTTTTTTCAATAAATTCTGGAACTTCTTCTTTATCTGCTACCTCCTCTTTTTTACCTTTTGGCTGATAGGCGTAAAGCAAGTGAAGTTTGCAATACGAGAAGTCTTTTAAAGAAGATCTTCCACAGAAATAAAAATTTTTTTCATCAGGATGCCCAATAGGCCATTTGCAAGAATTTTCATCCAGTTCTTCTAATTGTTTTGGATTTTCAGGTTCAAAATCTTTTTCAATTATTAATGATTTAAATTTACTTCTTCCACTTTTTTTTGTTTGAACATTATTTTTTTCTACGGAATTTTCAAAATTTTTACTTGATGTGGCAGCTCTTGTTTTTATTTTAGCAGACAAATTTAGTCTATGGGCTTTCCCAATAACTGCGTTTCTACTAATACCGCCTATAATTTCAGCAATTTGGCTTGCGGTGTTTCCTTTGCCCCATAATTCTTTCAACTTAGAAACTTTTTCTTCTGTCCAGCTCATAATTTACAATATATAGTATATTTATATTTTACAAATACTATATACTGTTAAAAAAAATCCATAAACAAGTAAATTTTAGGACTTATTAACAATTTTATAGAAATGAACATTTGATATTATAGTGCAATCTTTACTTGTATATATTTACTTTATTTAAATGGGATTTATTAAGACACTTGAATTTAAAATTTATTTATGAGTTATTTAGCTAGCAACTACAATAGAAGAAAATTATCCTTTAAAAAAGGAAAAGGTTCATTTTTATATTCTTACAATGGAGTAAAATATTTAGATTTTTTAAGTGGAATAGCCGTAAACACATTAGGCCATGCAAATCCAAAATTAATTAAAGCCTTAAATATACAAGCTAAAAAAGTTTGGCACGTTTCAAATTCATTTCAAATACCCGAAGGTGAAGTATTGGCTAAAAAATTAGCAAAGAAAACTTTTGCGGAAAAAGTAATTTTTTGCAATTCGGGCGCTGAAGCAAATGAAACAGCGATTAAGGTTGCTAGAAGATACTTTTATTCTATAGGAAAACCTAATAAAAATAGAATTTTATGCATTAAAAATTCATTCCATGGAAGAACATTAGCCAATATTTTTGCTAGTGGATCAAAAAAAATGACAGAAGGATTTGGACCAAAAGTCAGTGGATTTGATCATTTTATATACTCTGATTTAAAATCTTTAAAGAAGAAAATTACAAAAAAAACAGCTGCAATATTCTTTGAAACAGCAATGGGTGAGTCTGGAATAAAAGTTCATACAAAAAAATTTTTAAGAAATGTAAAGAAAATTTGTAAAGAAAAAAAAATTCTATTAATTTTAGATGAAGTTCAATGTGGAATTGGAAGATCTGGAAAATTTTTTGCTTACGAATATGCCAATGTAAAACCTGACATAGTCCCGATTGCAAAAGGTATAGGGGGAGGCTTTCCAATTGGGGCGGTACTTATGACTAAAAAAGTATCAAGATGCATGATACCAGGAACTCATGGGAGTACTTATGGTGGAAATCCACTAGCAATGGTTGTCGGTAATGCGATAATGGATGAGGTATTTAAAAAAGGATTTTTGAGTAATGTAAGAAAAAATTCAAAATATTTTTTAAAAAAACTAAATAATCTTAAAAAAAATTATCCGAAAGTAATTAATGAAATTAGAGGTATAGGACTGTTAATAGGGCTTCAAGTTAAGGTAGATTTAGGAAATTTCATAAATAAATTGACTGAAAATAAACTTTTAACAATAAGAGCTGCAGAAAATGTAGTAAGAATTTTACCTCCTCTCAATGTAAAAAAAAAAGAGATAGATTTAGCATTGAAAATAATTGATAAGGTGTGCTCAGAATATTAGCAAATGAAACATTTTATTAATTTAAAAGATGTACCTCTTAAAGACTTAAGAAGAATACTTAAAGATGCAAAAGAAAGAAAAAAGTTAAGAAAAAAACTAAGCACTTTAGAAAATGATCCTAAAGCTCCTTTAAAAGGAAAATTATTAATTCAAATGTTTGAAAAACCTAGCCTACGAACAAGACTTAGCTTTTATTTGGCCATAAAACAATTGGGTGGTGGAACAATTACATTGCGGTCAAATGAATTACACTTAGGGGGGGGAGGTGAGACAATTGAGGATACAGCTAAAATATTATCAACTTATGGAGATGGTTTTATGTTAAGAACAGATAGCGATAAAAAGTTGGATAATTTTAAAAAATATTTAAAAATACCTATAATCAATGGATTATCTCCTTCATCACATCCAACGCAGATTTTATCTGATGTATTCACAGTTGAAGAGATTAAAAAAAAGTCAATTTCAAAATTGAATATTGCTTGGGTAGGTGACTCGAATAATGTTTTGAATAGCCTTATAGAGGCCTCTATAAAATTTTCTTTTAGACTAAGAATAGGCTGTCCAAATAAATATAAACCCAAAGGAAACATTTTAGACACTATTAAAAAACAAAATAAAAAAATAAAAATTTTTAACGATCCTAAAAAAGCTGTTAAAAATGCTGATGTAATTTTTTCAGATAAAGTAATATCTCTTAACGATAAGGTTAATATAAAAAATAAGATTAAAGATTTTAAAAATTTTAAAATTAACAAAAAATTAATGAGCTTTGCAAAAAAAAATTGTACCTTTTTACATTGTTTACCCAGAGGAAATGAAGTTGATGATTTTGTTTTTAAAAATAAAAATTCAAAAGTATGGTTACAAGCTTCAAACAGAGCTCATGTGCAAAAAAGTATTTTGTTATATTGTTTTGATAAATTAAGGTAAAGGAAGAGGATTATCAGAATTTTTATTTAGATATTTTATCACAGATGCTCTGTCACTTTCCTTTCTCAGACCAGCATATGCCATTTTTGTTCCTTTAATCCACTTAGCAGGTTTAATTAAAAAACCATTAAGTTCCTCAAAATTCCACTCTTTCCCATAAGCAATTAAAGCTTTTGAGTATTTATAATCAGCCACACCTCCAATTTTTCTTCCAACCACATTATAAAGTGCGGGCCCAATATTATTTTTTCCACCTTTAATTATTGAATGACAAGCAGCACATTTTTTAAAAATTTTTTCTCCAGATGTAACATCTCCAAGTGCCATCAATGCCGCAATATCAACTTTTTCTTCTTCAGTTAACGAAGCAGTAGATGTTGTTACCACTTGCTCAATCTCGATTGCATATCCAGGTTTCTCTGGTTTCTCTACATAAAATATTACATTGGAGAGCTTACTAATACCGATTACTAAAAGCACAACTAATAAGACTGCTGCAATGATTTTGTTTATTTCAAAAGAATCCATTTTTGATAAAATTTATTAAACCTATAACATTAATATTTTAAAATTTCTTATATTTTACTGTACAATTTTGCCCCTCTTTATAATCTAAACAAATATAAATAACATATGAAAACATTAATAATTATACCCTCAAGAATGTCTGCAACTAGATTACCTGGAAAACCTCTGCTTAAATTAAATGGTCAATCTATAATTTCCCATGTTTTTAGAAGAGCTGAGAATGCTGACATTGGGGAAGTAGTAGTAGCAACAGAGGATCAAGAAATATTAGATGATGTCCAAAATAATGGTGGGAATGCAATTTTAACTTCAAAAAACCATAAAACAGGAACTGATAGAATATATGAGGCTTTCAATTTGTTAAAGAGATCAGATATCAATTTTATAATGAATGTTCAAGGTGATGAGCCTGATATTGATGTCAATGATATTAAAAGCTTAGACGCTAAAATGAAATCAAATAATTCAAAAATTGGGACTTTAGCAGCAAAAATTCATGATGATGATATGTATGAAAACAAGAATATAGTGAAAGTTAAAGTAAAAGATTCATTTAATGACAATGCATTTCCTTTTGCAGAAAATTTTATGAGAAAAATAAAAGATCAAAATAAAGTTAATATTTATCATCATATTGGTATTTACTGTTATGAAGTAGAAACTTTAAAAAAATTTATTTCATTTAAACAGTCTAATAATGAATTAGAAAATAAATTAGAACAATTAAGAGCTCTGGATAATGGAATAAATATAAATGTCACCCTTGCCAACAAATCACCAATAGGTATTGATACTGAAGAAGATTATCTAGCTATAAAAAAAATTATGAAATATAAATAGTTATGAATAAAATTTATTTTCAAGGTACTTATGGTGCTTATTCTCATTTAGCATCTCTTGCAATTAATCCAAATGCAGAAATTATTCCTTGTAAGACTTTTGATGAATGCTTCATTAAAGCATCTAATGAAAAAAATTCAAAAATTGTTATACCAGAATCTAATAGAATTACAGGAAACATTGGAATTGAATATCTAATTTTTAAATATCGTTTAAATATTTACTCTGAGTATTTTCAAAAAATTGAACATAATTTATTAGGCCAACCAGGTACAAAATTAACTGATATAAAAAATGTATTTTCTCATGCTCAAGCTTTATCTCAATGCTCTAAGTTCATAAAAAAAAATAATTTAAATGAACATATTAGGGCTGATACAGCAGGTTCAGCAGAAATGATTTCAAAAAATAAAAAAAAAGAAGAAGCAGCGATAGCTTCAATTTTGAGCGCTGAAACTTATGGGTTAGAAATAATAAAAAAAAATATTGAAAATGAATCTGGGAATTTAACAAGATTTTTAGTTATGGGTAAAGATTTGATACAACCAGAATATTCAGATAAAAAATATATAACATCTTTTTTATTTAAACTAAAAAGTAAACCAGCTGCACTTTATCAATCTTTAGGAGGGTTTGCTATTAATGGAGTAAATTTAACTAAATTACAAAGCTATCCCGAAAAAAACTCTTTTGACTCGTTCTTTTTTTTGTGTGATCTTGATGGACATATAGAGGATAAAAAAGTTCAAAAATCTCTTGAAGAGTTAGGTCTTCACTGTCAAGATTTTCATGTTCTGGGTGTTTTTGAAGCAGATCCTATAAGAGAGAAAAAATTATAATCTTTTATTGTAGATTAGAAAACAATACTGCTATAATAGTTTCGGAGGCTAGAGGTGAATGCTGCTTGAACCCGACCAGATCTTAACAGAAGCAGTCGTAGAGACAGTTATTCAGGTTCTAGTCTCCTAAGATAATTAAATGAATAAAAATAATAAAGTTTTAGCACTTAAATACAGACCTCAGATATTTGATGATCTGATTGGCCAAGAGGTTTTAGCTGAAACCATTTTGAACTCAATTAAGTCAAATAAAGTACCAAATGCTTATCTTTTTACTGGAATCAGAGGAGTAGGCAAAACAACAACAGCAAGAATTGTTGCTAAGTCTCTTAATTGTTTAAATGGAATAGAAAAATTATGTAAAGATAATTTCTGCAAAAATTGTGAAGCTATATCTAACTCGAGTCACATAGATGTTCTTGAAATGGACGCTGCAAGTAAAACAGGCGTGGATGACGTAAGAGATTTAATTGAATTTTCAAGATATGGACCCACTTCATCAAAATATAAGATTTTTATTATTGACGAAGTTCATATGTTGAGTAAACAGGCTTTTAATGCATTATTAAAAACATTAGAAGAGCCACCTGAATATTTAAAGTTTATATTTGCAACCACAGAAATTAAAAAAATTCCAATAACAGTTGTTTCTAGATGTCAAAGATTTGATCTTTCTAGAATAAAATCATCTGAACTATTAGATTTTATAAAGCAAATTAAAGATAAAGAAAATGGTAAGGCGACAGATAAAGCTTTGCAACTTATAGTTAAAATTTCTGAAGGGTCTGTTAGGGATGCGCTTTCTCTTCTTGATAGGGCACTTATAAGTCTTGATGGTAAAAAGGAATTGGATTTAGAAGCTGCTCAAAAAATATTTGGTTATTTCGATAAATCTCAGTTAATAAATATTTTTAATTTTATTTTAAAAGGTGATGAAGATAAAGTTATTGAAAGTTATAGAAAAATTTATGATCAAGGTATCGAACCAAAAATATTCTTAAATGATTTTTTAGAAATTTTATATTATTTTAAAAATATTAACTCTCTCACATTAGAAAGTACAAATTTTTCATTAAATGAAGATGAATTTGACCAGATTAAACAAATGGCAAATAGGATTGATAGTAAAGTTTTGATTTTATTTTGGCAATTTACAATTCAAGCACTAAATGAATTAGACATCGTTTCGAATCAACATTTATCAATAGAGATGTTTTTATTGAGATTAATTCATTTGGAGAGTTTAAAACCTAAAAATGAAAACCGAAGTGATAATGATCTTATTAATGTTAAAAAAAATGATATTCATGAGCAAACTTCATCTCAAATTGCTAACAAAGGGACCATCAACCAAATTAAAAATGTTTCTCAAGAAAAAAAGATTAAACCAGAACCAAATTTAGGCTCAAAAGCCTCTTATAAAGTTGACATAAAATCTTTCAATGAATTAGTAGAGTTTTGTTATCACAAAAAAGAAATGCAACTTAAATATGAGCTTGAAAAAAATGTAAATTTAGTAAAATTTGAAAAAGGAAGAATGGAAATTTCTTTCAATGATAATTTAGATAAAGATTTTGTTAAAAATTTATCATCAAAATTAGCTGAGTGGACTGACCAAAGGTGGATTATAAGTTTTAGTAAAAATCTGGGTGAGGTATCAATTAAAGATAAAGAAAAAAACAACCGTAAGGAGTTAACTGAAAAAACAAAAAAATCTTATTTGTATGAAAATGTATTAAAGTATTTTCCCGACGCAGAATTAATTGATGTTAAACCTTTAATAGAGGATGATGATTTATGACAGATTTTACTAAGATATTAGAGAAAGCAAAAGAATTAGAGGCCAAAATGAAGGAAAGCCAGAAAAAAATTAAGGATATTAGAGTTGAAGGAGTTTCTGGTTCTAATTCTATCAAAGTTATATTGGATGGAGAAGGAGAGATGCAAAAAATAGAGATATCAAATGAAATCCTTAAAGAAGAAAAATCTATTATTGAGGATTTGATAGTTGCGGCACATAATAGTGCCAAAGACCAATTAAAATCAAAAACAACGGAAGAAATTTCTAAGGCGACCGGTGGTTTAGGTATTCCTGGCTTTAAATGGCCATTATAATTAATGCAAAATATTTCAGAAATAGAAGATCTTGTTAAACTAATTTCAAAGTTACCCGGTCTTGGTCCAAAATCCGCAAAACGTATAGTATTAAAACTTATTAATAATAGAGATGAGATTATAAAACCAATGGCCAATACTTTAGCCCAAGTTTATAAAAATGTTACTCGTTGTAATTCATGTGGCTCACTTAAATCAACAAGAGACGGGTGTGTTAATTGTGAAAGTGGTAAAGAAAAATTTAATAAAATCTGCGTTGTAGAAGATATAGCAGATCAATGGTCTATTGAAAACTCTAATATTTATAAGGGGTATTTTCATATTCTTGGTGGAACTATTGCTTCAGCTGGTCACAGAAAAGAAGATCTTTTAATTAATTCTTTGGTTGAAAGAGTTGTTAAAGATAAGATTGAAGAAGTTATTTTGGCAACCAGTGCCACTGTAGAAGGACAAACAACAGCATATTATATTCAAGATAGTCTAAAAAAAACTAATGTTAAAATTACAAAATTGGCTCAAGGCTTACCTGTAGGAGGTGAGATTGAAAGTTTAGATGATGGCACATTATTTTCTGCTTTTAAAAATAGATCAAATTTAAAATCTAGTTCTGATTAATCTTTCTTTTTAATCTATTTGAGTGCAAAAGTGGTTCAGTATAACCAGAAGGCTGTTCTTTACCTTTAAAAACAAGCTCACAAGCAGTTTTAAAAGCTCTTGATCTTTCATAATCATCACTCATATTAACATATCTTTCATCATTATTGTTTTGCTTATCAACAATTTTTGCCATTTTTTTCATTATTTCTAATACCTTTTTTTTTGTAGTAATCCCATGATGAATCCAATTTGCAATATGTTGTGATGAAATTCTTAAAGTTGCCCTATCTTCCATAAGACCTACATTATTTATATCTGGCACTTTCGAACAACCTACTCCTTGATCTATCCAACGCACCACATATCCTAATAAAGTTTGTGAAGAGTTTGATAATTCTTCATTTATTTCTTTTTCAGACCAATCAGGTTTATTTTTAATTGGAATATTTAAGAGATCATCTAATTTTGCATGATCACGCTTTTTAATTTTAAGTTGTTCCTCAAATATATTTATTTGATGATAATGAAGTGAATGTAATGAAGCTGCTGTTGGGGAAGGCACCCAAGCACAATTCGCACCAGATTTTAAATGATTTATTTTATCTTCCATCATTTCTTTCATTTTATCTGGCATAGCCCACATACCTTTTCCAATCTGGGCTTTTCCAGAAAAGCCACACTTTAAACCTATATCCACGTTGTTATTTTCATATGCATTAATCCATTTTGAAGTTTTCATCTCTCCTTTTTTAATCATAGGTCCTGCCTCCATAGAGGTATGCATTTCATCTCCAGTTCTGTCTAAAAAACCCGTATTAATAAAAAAAACCCTGTTTTTAAGTGTTCTAATACACTCTTTTAGATTGGTAGACGTTCTGCGTTCTTCGTCCATTATTCCAATTTTACAAGTAAATTTTTTTAATTCCAACAACTCTTCAACTTTAGAAAAAATTAAATTAGTAAAATCAGTTTCCTCAGGGCCGTGCATTTTTGGTTTAACAATATAAATCGAGCCAGATCTAGAATTTCTTTTTTTTTTTAAATCATGAAGAGCAGCTACAGTTGTAAAAAATGCATCCATAATACCCTCTGGTATTTCATTTCCATCTTTAAGTATGATGGAAGGATTTGTCATGAGATGACCAACATTTCTTATAAGAAGCAAACTTCTTCCATGAAGTTTTAGACCTTTGCCATCTCTTGAAATATAACTTCTATCTGGGTTTAGTTTTCTTTCTAAATTTTTTCCATTTTTTTCGAATTCTATTTTTAAATCACCTTTCATTAAACCTAGCCAGTTCTTATAACAAACAATTTTGTCTTCAGAATCTACCGCAGCAACACTATCCTCGTTATCACAAATTGTTGATATTGCAGACTCAGCAATTACATCACTTATTCCAGCAATATCATGTGCAGCACTAAAAGCTTTTGGATTAATTATAATTTCAAAATGAAGTTTATTATTTTCAATTATTACAGCAGTTGGTTTGTTAGCTTCACCTCTATATCCTGTAAATTTTTCTCTATCTTTTAAAAAATACTCATAGTCATCTTTTAAAATAATTAAATTTTTATCTTTTATTTTTAATCCTGCTATATTCTTCCAGCTCGTCCCATCAATTGGGATGTATGTATCAAAAAACTCTCTTACATATTTTATAACCTCTTGTCCTCTATTAGGGTCATATCTTTCACTTCCACCTTCCTCAGACTCAATTATATTTGTTCCATATAAACTATCGTATAAACTTACCCATCTTGCATTTGCTGCGTTAAGTGCATATCTTGCGTTCATTACTGGCACCACTAATTGAGGACCGGCAATATCAGCTATTTCTTCATCTACGTTTTCTGTTTCAATTTTAAAATCTGGTCCTTCTTTTTTTAGATAACCAATATCTATTAAAAATTTTTTATATTTTTGGATATCAATATGATTTCCTTTATTTTTGATATGCCAAGCATCAATTTTTTTTTGTAAATTCTCTCTTTTTTCTATCAATTTTTTATTTTGAGGAGCCAGCTCATGAGTGATTTTATCAAATCCTGACCAAAATTTTTCTGGTGAAATATTTGTGTCTTTAAGTAATTCATTGTTTACAAATAACAATAAATCTTCAGCAACTTTAAGATTATTTATATTTTTATATGAGATAGTCATTAAACAATATCTAAAACTGATGTAAAATTATGTCAAATAGTTAATAGCAGCATTGACATTATGTTGTCACTTTTAATTTTTATGTCATAATTAAACTTTAATGAAAAATTACCTTAACTTTGAGTCTGATATAAAAACTTTAGAGGCTGAGCTAGAAAAGCTTAAAGATCCTTACAACCAAGGCGGTCTTTCAGAGGTTGACACAAATAAAATTTCAAAAACACAAGAAGAAATTGATAAAAAATTAAAAGAAATTTATTCATCTTTAGATCCTTGGCAAACAACTATGGTTGCAAGACATGAAGATAGACCTAAGTCAAAATTTTTTATTGATAATTTATTTGAAGACTTCATTTCTTTAGCAGGTGACAGATATTATGGTGAAGATAAATCAGTCCTCACAGGATTTGCTAAATTTAATGGACAATCAGTTTTAGTGATAGGACAAGAAAAGGGTGAAAATTTAGATTCCAGAATAGAAAGAAATTTTGGGATGATGAGGCCAGAAGGTTATAGAAAAACAATTCGTTTAATGGAACTTGCTGATAAATTTAATATTCCAATAATATCTTTTATTGATACTCCAGGGGCATACCCTGGTGTCGGTGCAGAGGAAAGGGGTCAAGCAGAGGCAATTGCTAAATCAATTGAATGTTGTATGAAATTAAAAGTTCCTACGTTAGCTATTGTTATTGGTGAAGGTGGGTCTGGAGGTGCGATAGCATTAGCATCATCAAACAAAGTTATTATGTTAGAAAATGCAATTTATTCAGTTATATCTCCAGAAGGATGTGCAACCATCTTATGGAGAGATCCAAAAAAAATGCTAGATGCAGCTAAGGCTATGAAGTTATCTGCAAAGGATCTTTTTGAATTAAAAATTATAGATGAAATTATTCCAGAACCTCTAGGTGGAGCTCATCGAGATAAAAATTTAATCTTAAGCCATGTTAGGGAATCAATTTTAAAAAATTTAAATTTTTTTAATGAAATGTCAGTTGATGCAATTTTAGATCAAAGAAAAAATAAATTTCTTAAAATAGGGAGAAATAAAGGTTTTATTAGAAATCCAGAGAACTTGAGCACAATAGATAAAAATAATAACAATATCGATAAGTTTTATAAAAAATATAGAAATTTTTTTTTTATTATTTCTGCTTCTCTAGTGATAGCTACCCTGCTATTGGTATATTTCTTATAAAGCCCCACAACAGTGTTTATATTTTTTTCCTGATCCACAGAAACAAGGTTCATTTCTTCCAATTTTTTTTCCTGCAAAATTAGGATTTAATTTTTTTATGTTATCTTTAATTTCTTCTTTAGGTTGCTCAACAACTTTTAAATTCATTAGAACAGTAATGTAATCTAACTTAAGTTTTTCAAGTAAATTTGAAAATAAATCAAAAGCTTCTTTTTTGTACTCAATTAAAGGATCTCTTTGACCATATGATCTTAATCCAATCACTTGTCTTAGTTGTTCTAAATATTGTATATGTGATTTCCAGTTCATATCTATTGATTGTAAAAAAATTCTTTTTTCTATTTCCTTAGACTGACTTTCACCTAAAATTTTAGTTCTTTCATTTCTTGTGTTATTGAATTGATCAATTATTCTTTTTTTAAGATCTTCATCTTTTAGTGAATGAAATTCTGAAAACTCCTCATCATTCAAAGTTTTTCCCATTAATGATCTTAATCTGATATCAAATTCATTATTTTTTAGATCAGCTATTTTTTTGATTTTCAATTTTTTTAGTTCATTAATAATTTCTTTTAGAAAATCTTCTGAGTAATCAAAAATTTGTTCACTATTCATAGCATTATTTCTTTGAGAGAAAATTACATGTCTTTGATCATTGAGAACATTATCAAATTTTATCAATGTTTTTCTTATATCAAAGTTCCTAGCTTCAACTTTTTGTTGGGCTCTTTCTAGCGCTTTATTAATCCATGGATGGTCAATACTTTCTCCATCTTTTAATCCAAGCTTCTGAAGAATATTGTTCATGGAATCTGTTCCAAATATTCTCATTAAATCATCCTCTAAACTAACATAAAAAATAGAACTTCCTTCATCTCCCTGCCTACCAGATCTTCCTCTTGCTTGATTATCCACTCTTCGTGACTCCATTCGTTCAGTACCAATTACAAATAAACCACCTAAAGATTTTATTTTATTTTTATCAATTTTTAATTGATCATTAGGTACTGATCCCTTTTTTCCACCTAGTTGAATATCAACACCTCTTCCCGAAATACTAGTTGTTATAATAACCGAACCATTTTTACCAGCATTTGCAATAATCTCAGCTTCACTCGCATGATTTTTAGCATTAAGAACCACATGTTTAATTTTTTCTTTTGATAATAATTTTGAATAAATTTCTGATTTATTAACACTAGAGGTAAAAACTAGTAAAGGCTGACCAGTTTGATTACACTCTCTTATCTTTTTAATTATTGCATAGTTTTTTTCTTCTTCAGTTCTAAATATTTGATCGTTATTATCTATACGTATCATTGGATTATTAGTTGGAATTACGACTACGGGTAAATTATAAATTTCAAAAAACTCTTCTGCTTCGGTAGCAGCTGTTCCAGTACAACCTGAAATCTTACCGTAAAGTTTAAAATAATTTTGATAAGTTATTGATGCTAAAGTTTGATTTTCAGCTTGTATTTCAATTTTTTCTTTAGCTTCTAATGCCTGGTGAAGACCGTCGCCAAACCTTCTTCCCTCAAGAATTCTACCTGTTAATTCATCAATGATTTTTAAATTATTGTCTTTTATTATGTAGTCTCTACCTTTTTCAAATAAATGGTTAGCTCTTAATGCCTGATTTACATGATGAACTAAAGCTAAATTTTCTGGGTCATAAAAATTATTATTCTTTAATATTCCAGCATTTGAAAATATTTTTTCAACATTATTAATCCCGTTGTTAGTAAGTAAAATATTTTTATCCTTTTCGTCAATTTCATAGTCATTTTTTTTTAACTGTTTTATAAGTTTATCGATAGCCAAATATTGATTTGTTTTATCTTCAGCAGCTCCTGAAATAACTAAAGGTGTTCTAGCTTCATCAATTAAACAAGAATCTATTTCATCAACAATTGAATAATGATGTTCTCTTTGAACTTTTTCATTTTTGGAATATTTCATATTATCCCTAAGATAATCGAAACCCAGTTCGCTGTTTGTAGCGTATGTAATGTCACAATTATAATTTTTCTTCCTTTCAAAATCATCTTGATCATTATTAATAAATCCTGATGAAAGCCCCAAAAAATTATATATCTGCCCCATCTCTTGAGAATCCCTTTTTGCGAGATAATCATTAACAGTTACCACGTGTACACCTTTTTCCTCTAAAGCGTTTAAATAAGCTGATAGTGCGATCGTTAAAGTTTTTCCTTCACCAGTTCTCATTTCTGCAATTTTGCTTTCATGTAAAACTACACCACCAATTAACTGAACATCATAGTGACGTTCATTTCTGGATCTTCTTGAAGCCTCTCTAACTAATGCAAACGCATCAGGTAAAATTTGATTCAAATTTTCCCCATTCTTTAATCTATTTTTAAATTCTTTGGTTTTACTTGGAAAATCCTTATCGTTTAGATTTTTAAAGTTTTTTTCTAACAAATTAATATTTTCAACAATTTTATAGATTCGGTCTAATTCCTTCTGATTTCCAGATTTTATAAATTTTGAGATAAAGCTTAAAGGATTTAACATTGGTTTTGATATATAATTTATTATAAGTTTAATATAATTATTAAATAACTATTTTAAATAGCATGGGAATAAATATACCGAATTTTATAAATTCTAAATCAAAAAATCACAAAATGATTGATTTTCAGGATTTAGATCATTTAGATGGTTTATCAATATCTACAGTGAGTGCAAATCTTTATAAGACTAAAAGAGATGATTTAGTTATGTTTTATTTTAGAGAGGGAGCAAACTTTGCATCTGTTTATACTAAATCCAAAATTTTATCTGAAAATATTAAGTGGAATCTTAACCAAAAAACAAAAAAAGTATTTTCTCTTATAGTTAATACTAGAAATGCCAATTCGTTTACTGGTAATCATGGTTATCAAAGTATGCAAAACATTGCTGAGGCAGCGTCATTAGCATTATCTAACAAACAAAAAGAAGATGAGGATGAGCCTAAAATTATCAAAACAAAAAATATATTGTTTGGTTGTACAGGAACTATCGGAGAAGTTTTTCCAACAGAAAAAATAATTTCAAAGATTCCTGAACTGGTTAATAAGATTAAATATACGCAAAATAAACTTATTTGGATGAAGGCCGCACTTGGTATCATGACTACTGATACTCAGCCAAAAATGGCTATGGAAGAGTGCCATATAGGAAATAATTTGGTCAAAATCTATGGAATAGCAAAAGGATCAGGCATGATACATCCAAAGATGGCTACTACATTAGGTTATATTTTTACTGACGCAGATCTTTCTAATGATATTCTTAAAAAACTTTTACAAAAAAATATTGAGACCACATTTAATGCAATCAGCTGTGATGGAGACACAAGCACCAATGACATGGTTTCAATTTTTTCTACTGGTCGAGCAAAACATTTAAAAATTAATAGTTTTCTCGATAAAAAATTAAAAAATTTTGATCAATCACTTAATAAAACCTTATTAAACTTAGCTAAAAGATTGGTTGCAGATGGAGAAGGTGCCTCAAAATTTATTACTATTATAATTAATGATGCAAAAACTGAAGCAGACGCAAAAGAAATTGCTTTTTCTATAGCAAATTCACCACTGGTAAAAACTGCAATAACAGGTGAAGATCCTAACTGGGGAAGAATAATTATGGCAATAGGTAAAACAGAAGCATCAATTAATATTAATAAGCTAGCTATAAAATTTGGAAAAATTAATGTTGTTCATGATGGAAAACTACATTCCTCTTATACAGAGGAAGAAGCAGCTGAATATATGAAAAATACTAATATTGAAATTAGCGTAAAAATTGGAACAGGCAATAAAAACTTCACGGCTTATTCAATGGATTTGACAAAAAAGTACATAGATATTAATGCTGATTATAGAAGTTAAGAGTATTGAATTTCATAAAAGAGTCCTTAAATTAATTAGATGATCAAATACAGTCTAAAATGCACAAATTGTAATTTAACTTTTGAAAGTTGGTTTGCGAGTTCTAAAGAATATGAAAAATTAAAAAAAAAAAAACTTTTGAACTGTCACTACTGTAATACTACTGATGTAGAAAAAAGTTTAATGGCTCCAAGTCTTATCAGTAAAAATATAGATGTAATTAAAGACAAGGAATTAAAAAAATATAATAAAATAAAAAAAAAAATTTCTGCTTACCAAAAATTTATCAAAAATAATTTCGAATATGTTGGAAGTAATTTTGCCTATGAGGCAAGATCTATTCACTATAATGAAAAGAAAAAACAAAAAGCAATTTATGGTTCAGCATCAAAAGATGAAATTAAAGAACTCAAAGATGAAGGTATTGATACACAAATGATCCCTTGGGTTGAGGATAAAAAAAATTAATTTTTGATAAATTTTGTTATATAATTAACTGATTTATCACTGCTTATTTTCCATTTATCAGTTAAAATATTATATTGCATTCCGTCTAATCTATCTAAATTAAGATCATTATGTTTGAGTATTGAAATTAATTCATCTGGTTTTAAAAATTTTTCCCATTCATGAGTTCCGACAGGGAGCCATCGCAAGATATATTCTGCCCCAACTATTGCAAAAATATAAGATTTCAGTGTTTTATTTAAAGTTGCAACAAACATAATTCCATTTTTTTTTAACAGGTTACTACAGGTTTTTAAAAAAAAATCTACATCTTCAACATGTTCTACAATTTCCATATTCAAAATAACATCAAAATAATTTTTAATTTTCATTTTTTCTGGTGATGTACAAATATAATTTATCTTAAGGTTATTTTTTTTTGCATGATGTTTAGCAACATTTATATTTTTTTCAGAAGCATCTATAGCTGTTACATCAGCACCCAATCTGCACATGGGTTCGGATAATAAACCACCACCACAGCCAATATCTAAAATTTTTAGTTTTTTTAGAGGATTTTTTTTTTGATCAATTTTGTAGGTTTGAATAATGTTATCTTTTATATAGGCAATCCTAATCGGATTAAACTTGTGTAGTGGTTTAAATTTACCATTTGGATTCCACCATTCTTCAGCAATTTTCGAAAATTTTTCTATTTCTTTTTTATTAATTGTGTTATTTTTCATTTGTAAGTTGACTTTATAATCAACATGTATTTATTCAATAATTTTAAATTTAAGTGAATAGTTTATCATGAAAATTGTAGTATTAAAATTTGGAGGTACCTCTGTCGGCACAATAAAGAAAATCAAAAAAATAGCTGAAATAATTGCTGAATATAAAAAGAAAAATTATAAAGTTATTGTAATTTCATCGGCGATGAGTGGTGTGACAAATGAGTTAATAAAAAAATCTTTTGAAATAAGCTCTGATTTTTCAGACTCGGAGTACGATGTTTTGGTTTCTTCAGGAGAACAAATTGCCTGCTCATTGATAGCAGGAAGATTAGTCCATAAAGGATTAAGATCTAGATCTTGGCTATCATGGCAAATTCCAATTATTACATTGGGAGAACATAAAAACTCAAGGATTAATCAAATTAATAAAAATAAAATTATTAAGTACTTAAAAGAGGGGGGCATACCAATTATTACTGGATTTCAAGGAGTTAACTATGAAAATAGAATTACTACTCTTGGAAGAGGAGGATCTGATGCAAGTGCTATTATGGTTGCAAAATTTTTTAAGGCTGAAAGATGTATAATTTATACTGATGTTGAAGGGGTGTACTCAACAGATCCAAATAAATTAAAAAAAGCAAAAAAAATTAGAGTAATTTCTTATGAAGAGATGTTGGAAATGGCTTCGCTCGGTGCTAAGGTTATGCAGCCAATCTCAATACAAGATGCAAGATTAAATAGAATTGATATTGAGGTAAAATCATCATTCATCAAAAGATCTGGAACTTTAATCACAAAGAAGTCAAATATAATTAATAATAAAATTGTTACAGGAATATCATCAACTCAAAATGATTCAAAAGTTTCACTAATTGGAGTGAAAGATAAACCTGGTGTTGCTGCCTCTATTTTCAAACCTTTATCAAAAAATTTAATAAATGTAGATATGGTAGTGCAAAATATTTCTGCTAATGGAAAAGAAACAGATTTAACATTTACAATTAAGACAGAAGATTTGAATAAAACAAAAAAAATAATTCAAGAAAATAAAACTATTGATTATAGAAAATTAATTTTTGAAAAAGGTGTCTCAAAGATTTCAATTATAGGGGTTGGTATGATTACAACACCTGGTGTTACATTCAGAATGTTTCAAACGTTAGCTAATAAAAGAATTAACATACAGGTAATTTCAACTTCTGAAATAAAAATTTCAGTTTTAATCGATAAAAGAAACACCAAAAAAGCATTAATTGCACTTCATAAAGAATTTAAATTGGATAATAAAAAATGAGTATAAGACCGTTTAGAGACATCAAAAGAAATAGGACAAAAGAAATTAATGTGGGAAAAGTTAAAGTTGGAGGCAATAGTCCTATTTCGGTACAATCAATGACCAATACTTTAACCACTGATATAAAAGCTACTATTAAGCAAATTAATGAAATTCATAGTGAAGGTGCAGATATAGTAAGAGTTTCGTGTCCAGATGAATCATCTTCTAAAGCTCTTAAAGAAATTATTAAACATGTAGATGTGCCTATAGTTGCTGACATTCATTTTCATTATAAAAGAGCGATTGAAGCAGCAGCAAATGGAGCTAGTTGTTTAAGAATAAATCCAGGAAATATTGGTAACGCAAATAAAATTAAAGAAGTTGTAAAAGCAGCACACGACAATAATTGTTCTATAAGAGTAGGTGTTAATGCTGGATCTCTAGAAAAAGATATTTTAGAAAAATATAAAGAGCCTTGTCCGGAGGCACTAGTTGAAAGTGCTTTGAGAAATGTTAAAATTTTAGAGGATGAAAATTTTAATAATTTAAAAATAAGTGTTAAATCTTCTGATGTTTTTTTATCAATAGAAGCTTATCGTCAGTTATCAAAAGCTACAGATTATCCTTTACACTTAGGTATTACAGAAGCAGGAGGGTTTGTGCCGGGAAGTATAAAATCCTCTATTGGGTTAGGTGTATTACTTTTAGATGGCATAGGAGACACAATTAGAATTTCTTTATCTGACAACCCGATTGAAGAAGTTAAAATTGGAAATGAAATATTAAAATCTCTCAATTTAAGAGAAAGAGGGGTAAAAATAATCTCATGTCCATCGTGCGCGAGACAAGGTTTTCAGGTAATTGATACAGTTAAAGTTTTGGAGAAAAAACTTTCACATATTAAGGCACCAATAACCCTCTCAGTAATAGGATGTGTTGTTAATGGTCCGGGAGAAGCTGCAATGACAGATGTGGGAATAACTGGAGGTAAAAAGGGAAATAATATGCTTTATTTGTCGGGTATACAGTCTGAAAAAGTTTTAACTAGCGACATGATAGAAAAAATTGTAAGTGAAGTTGAAAAAAAAGCTCAAGAACTAGAAAAAAAGTAAATGATTCCGATTAAAACAATAGAGGATTTAATTGGTAAACATGAATTACTAGAAAAAGAATTATCATCAAGTTCTGTTGATAAAAAAACTTTTGCAGAAAAATCTAAAGAGTATTCAGATTTAAGTGAAATTATTAAAGACGCAAAGAAATATGCATCTTTTAAAGATGACAAATTAGAGCTTCAGAAAATTCTAGATGATAAGAGTTCAGATGAAGAACTTAAAAAAATGGCAGAAATCGAACTAAATGATCTCATATTGGAAAATGATAGAAATGAAAAAAAATTGAAATTATTTTTACTACCTAAAGATGAGGCTGATAAAAAAGATGCAATTATTGAAATTAGAGCAGGAACAGGTGGATTAGAAGCAAGTTTATTTGCTGGAGATTTATTTAAGATGTACGAAAAAGTTAGTCAAAAAAAAAAATGGTCTGTCGAACTAATTTCAATTTCAAGAAGTGAAGCAGGCGGTTTGAAAGAAGTAATAGCCTCTATAAAGGGCACTAATATTTATTCAACACTCAAATATGAAAGTGGAGTGCACAGAGTTCAAAGAGTACCAGATACAGAAACTCAAGGAAGAGTACACACTTCTGCAGCAACAGTCGCGGTTTTACCAGAGGCAGAGGAGGTGGATTTAAAAATTAATGAGTCAGATCTTAGAATAGATGTATTTAGAGCAGGTGGCCCTGGGGGACAATCTGTAAATACTACAGATAGTGCTGTAAGAATTACCCATATACCAACTGGTCTTTCAGTATCACAGCAAGATGAAAAATCTCAGCATAAAAATAAAGCTAAAGGAATGAAAATTTTGAGAGCACGACTTTATGAATTAGAAAGATCGAGAATTGATCAAGAAAGGTCAAAAGATAGAAAGAGTAAAATAGGAACAGGTGATAGATCAGAAAGAATTAGAACTTATAATTTTCCCCAAGGAAGAGTTACAGATCATAGGATAAATTTAACTCTTCATAAATTAGAGGAGTTTTTAGAAGGAGAGGCGTTTGATGAAATGATAGAATCT
Source organism: uncultured Pelagibacteraceae bacterium (assembly GCA_902606445.1). Classification (GTDB taxonomy): domain Bacteria; phylum Pseudomonadota; class Alphaproteobacteria; order Pelagibacterales; family Pelagibacteraceae; genus Pelagibacter. The sequence continues at coordinate 71,818 of CACLGJ010000001.1, read as the reverse complement.
TTAACATTACAAGCTCAAGAAGAAAGCCTTGGTAATCTAAATTAAATATGAAATTAAAAACAGCAATTTATAGTGCTTATCAAAACTTAAAAAATAATAACATTAAATCTGCTTTACTTGACAGCGAATTATTAATGGCCAATGTAATTAATAAAAGTAGGGAATATATTATTTTAAATATGAATAAAGAAATAAGCAAAAAGGATTTTGACAATTATCAAAATATTATTAATCAACGTTCAGCGGGTAAACCAGTTGCATATTTAACAAATTATAAATTTTTTTGGAAATATGAATTTTTTGTTAATAAAAATGTTTTAATTCCTAGACCAGATACAGAACTTATAATTGAACAAGTTCTTAAAATTTATAAAAATAAAAATAATATAAAATTTTTAGATATTGGTTTTGGATCAGGTTGCATTTTACTCTCGATATTGAAAGAACGAGGAGACTTTAAAGCTACAGGAGTGGACATATCAAGTAAGGCTTTAAAAGTATGTAAAATCAATGCAAAGAAATTAGGACTTCAAAATAGAGCAAAACTATATAATTCAGATATTGACAAATTCTCATTAGGGAAATATGATTTAATTATTTCTAATCCTCCTTATATTAAAAATTTTGATTTAAAATATTTGGAAAAAGAAGTTAGAATATTTGAGCCTAATTTGGCTCTAAATGGTGGATTAGATGGGATATCAGAAATCAGAAAAGTTGTTAAAAAATCATCTGAGCTGATCAAAAAAGGTGGCAAGCTAATTTTAGAGATTGCAAATAACCAAAAAAAAGAGGTTAAAAAATTATTAAAGGAAAATGGCTTTTATATTAATTCTGTCATAAAGGATTATGCAAACAATGACAGATGTATTATCAGCACAAAATAGAAGATTAAAACATGGTCACATTTAGAAACAATAATAGAAGAAATCATTTTAGAAGAAATGATAGAAATTTTAAAACAAATAATGATAGGCCTAAATATGGATCAAATTTTACTAATAACGAAAATTTCCAAAGAAAAGCGCCAGGAAGAAATAATCATAATGCCTCAAAATTAATTGAAAAATATAATAATTTAGCAAGGGAAGCTCTATCAAGTGGCGATAAGATATTATCAGAAAATTACTTTCAACATGCTGATCATTTTACAAGGATATTAAATGAACAAGAAAACTATAAAAAATCAAGATACTCTTCAAATACAGACGAGAATAAAGATCCTACCGATACTAATAAAATAAATGAACAACCTGAAAAAGAAATTGAAAATAATAAAGCAGCAGAAAATAAAGAGGAAGAAAGTGAAGCAAAAATTGCTTTTGCAAAGTGATTAATTTAATCCAATTATTTTTTCGGATTTTAATACATCAAGTTTGATTTTTTTGGTTTCAAAAATTTTTCTCTCTTCACCTTTAAGTATTTTACCAGATGGTAATTTCAACTTTTGTGAATTCACTCTTTTTCCATTTACAATTACTTCATAATGCAAATGTGGACCTGTTGATTTACCAGTGGAGCCTACATATCCAATTGTTTGACCTTGCTTAACTTTAACACCTCTTTTAATACCTTTGCTAAACTTTGACATATGAGCATAGACAGTCTCATATGTTGAATTATGTTTTATAACAACACAATTTCCACCGCCTCCACACCATCCTGCTTTTTTAATAACTCCAGATCCTGAAGCCATAATTGGAGTGCCCATAGGTGCAGCAAAATCAGTTCCACGGTGCATTTTATTGAATCCATCAATTGGATGTTTTCTCATTCCAAATGGAGAAGATAGTCTTGCACCGTTTATAGGAGTTTTCATTAACGCTTTTTGAACACTTTTTCCATTTTTATCATAATGTCCAACACTTCCTTCTTTATCAAAATAATACAGTGAATTATTTTCTCCACTTAATACAAGGTTTGCAAATAATATATTGCCAGTCTCAATCGTTTTTCCATTACTATCTATAAATATTTCATACATAATTTGAAAACGATCTTTTTTCCTAATATCTCTCTGAAAATCAACTTGGAAACCATAAATTCTGGCTAGCTCAATTATTGTATTAGCTGGTATATTTTTTTTTATTGCTGATTTATATAAACTTTGAGTTATAATATTCTCTTGGTAAAGAATTTTTTTATCCAATTTTGTTAAAATAACCTCTTGATTGAAATTATCTTGACTATTTTTAGATAGTAATATTTTTTCTTTACTTGAAATTTGAAATATAAAACTTTTAATTTTATTATCAGATTGATCAATTGTTAAATAAATTTTTTGATTTGTTTTTAGATTATTTAGATTTATCTTTTCAGAAAGTTTTTTTTTTAAATTATTAATTTCATTTTTATTAACCTGGTATTGGCTTAAAATATTATCAAATGTTTCACCTTCAATAATTTGATGTCTAATTTTTTTAAACTTTGGTTCTAATTTATCTAAAAAGTGATTTGCACTTTTTTTAAAATAAACATTATTAATGACTTCATTAAAATTACTTTTGATTCTATTTTGGGTATAATTATAGAGTGTCGTAAAAATAATCGTAAAAATTATTAAAAAGGTTAGTGTAAAAGTTTCTTTTTTATTCTTAATTTTAATTTTAAATTTGTTAAACATTCACGAATTTTTATTTTTGTAATTATTAGATCAGTATTCTAAAAAATCAAAAAAAACCCTATAAAATAAAGGCTTTTTGGTCAATTTTTTATCTCTAAATGCTTGATTTCCTATAATTTTAGCCTATAAGCATCGAACTTTCTCAATAAAATATTGTAATAACAATAAATTTATGAGTGTTATTAGGCTTTTTTTGCCTAATTAGCTATTTAAAATGTAAAAATTTAAGAAGAGAAGTGTGGACGGTTAAGGTTACCAAAAATTTGTCGTACACACTTCAACATAATATAAATTTTATTCTTAGAATTTATATTGAAGCTAGTGTGCGCCGTTTTTAAACTTGAGAGTTTGATCATGGCTCAGAACGTACGCTGGCGGCACGCCTAACACATGCAAGTCGAACGAAGTAGCAATACTTAGTGGCAGACGGGTGAGTAACATGTAGGTATCTGCCCTTTGGCCTGGAATAACACGAGGAAACTTGTGCTAATACCGGATAAGTCTTTACGGAGAAAGCTTTATGCACCATTGGATGAGCCTGCACTTGATTAGTTTGTTGGTGGGGTAATGGCCTACCAAGACTTTGATCAATAGCTGATTTGAGAGGATGATCAGCCACATTGGGACTGAGACACGGCCCAAACTCCTACGGGAGGCAGCAGTGGGGAATCTTGCACAATGGAGGAAACTCTGATGCAGCGATGCCGCGTGAGTGAAGAAGGCCCTTGGGTTGTAAAGCTCTTTCGTCGGGGAAGAAAATGACTGTACCCGAATAAGAAGGTCCGGCTAACTTCGTGCCAGCAGCCGCGGTAATACGAAGGGACCTAGCGTAGTTCGGAATTACTGGGCTTAAAGAGTTCGTAGGTGGTTGAAAAAGTTGGTGGTGAAATCCCAGAGCTTAACTCTGGAACTGCCATCAAAACTTTTCAGCTAGAGTATGATAGAGGAAAGCAGAATTTCTAGTGTAGAGGTGAAATTCGTAGATATTAGAAAGAATACCAATTGCGAAGGCAGCTTTCTGGATCATTACTGACACTGAGGAACGAAAGCATGGGTAGCGAAGAGGATTAGATACCCTCGTAGTCCATGCCGTAAACGATGTGTGTTAGACGTTGGAAATTTATTTTCAGTGTCGCAGCGAAAGCGATAAACACACCGCCTGGGGAGTACGACCGCAAGGTTAAAACTCAAATGAATTGACGGGGACCCGCACAAGTAGTGGAGCATGTGGTTTAATTCGAAGATACGCGCAGAACCTTACCAACACTTGACATGTTCGTCGCGACTTTAAGAGATTAAAGTTTTCGGTTCGGCCGGACGAAACACAGGTGCTGCATGGCTGTCGTCAGCTCGTGTCGTGAGATGTTGGGTTAAGTCCCGCAACGAGCGCAACCCTCACTTTTAGTTGCCATCATTAAGTTGGGCACTCTGAAAGAACTGCCAGTGATAAGCTGGAGGAAGGTGGGGATGACGTCAAGTCCTCATGGCCCTTACGTGTTGGGCTACACACGTGCTACAATGGTATCTACAACAGGAAGCAAGACGGCGACGTCAAGCAAATCCTAAAAAGATACCTCAGTTCGGATTGCACTCTGCAACTCGAGTGCATGAAGCTGGAATTACTAGTAATCGTGGATCAGCGTGCCACGGTGAATGCGTTCCCGGGTCTTGTACACACCGCCCGTCACACCATGGGAGTTGGTTCTACCTTAAGGCAAGGTTTTAAACCCTTGACCACGGTATAGTCAGCGACTGGGGTGAAGTCGTAACAAGGTAGCCGTAGGGGAACCTGCGGCTGGATTACCTCCTTTCTAAGGATGAATGAAAATAAAATTTCATTCTAAATAATATACAGGTAATGTTGACCGTCCTCATTTCTCTTCTTAAAGTAGTGTTTCTCTTGCATGGGGGCCGGTAGCTCAGTTGGTTAGAGCACACCCTTGATAAGGGTGGGGTCGAAAGTTCGAGTCTTTCTCGGCCCACCAATTTAAGATCATGGGGGATTAGCTCAGCTGGGAGAGCGCCTGATTTGCATTCAGGAGGTCAGCGGTTCGATCCCGCTATCCTCCACCAAAACACTTAGTTATAAAAAATTGTAAATAAAAATAATAATTAATATCAATATCTATATCCGAATATTAGTAATGTTATTAGCTAATGTTCAAAATAAAAATTTGATTCAACACAGAATTTTTTTCTGTGCATAAATCAAGCGTTTAAGGGCGTGTAGTGGATGCCTTGGCACTGAAAGCCGATGAAGGACGTGATATACTGCGATAAGTTTCGGGGAGCTGTATGTAAGTTTTGATCCGAAAATTTCCGAATGGGGAAACCCACCACTTTATGTGGTACTTTAAACTGAATACATAAGTTTAAAGAGACAACCTGGAGAACTGAAACATCTAAGTAACCAGAGGAAAAGAAATCAATTGAGATTCCGTTAGTAGTGGCGAGCGAACGCGGACTAGGCCAGCAGTTTTGTTAAAAAAATTTGAATAGTTTGGAAATGCTAACCATAGAGGGTGATAGTCCCGTATGAGTAATGTTTAACAAAATTCTTGAGTAAAGCGGGACACGTGAAATCCTGCTCGAATATAGGGGGACCACCCTCTAAGCCTAAATACTCTTCAGTGACCGATAGTGAACTAGTACCGTGAGGGAAAGGTGAAAAGAACCCCTATTAGGGGAGTGAAATAGAACCTGAAACTGCATGCCTACAATCAGTCGAAGCTCTTTTTAGAGTGACGGCGTACCTTTTGTATAATGGGTCAGTGACTTAATTTATAAAGCAAGCTTAAGCCATCTAGGTGTAGGCGTAGCGAAAGCAAGTCTTAATAGGGCGATTAGTTTTATGAATTAGACCCGAAAACGAATGAGCTTACCATGAGCAGGTTGAAAGTTGGGTAACACCAACCGGAGGACCGAACCAGTTGACGTTGAAAAGTCTTTGGATGACTTGTGGTAAGGGGTGAAAGGCCAACCAAATTCGTAGATAGCTGGTTTTCCGCGAAAACTATTTAGGTAGTGCGATGAATAAATAGACGTTTAGAGGTAGAGCACTAAATGGGCTAGGGGGAAGAGATTCTTACCAAACCTAATAAAACTCCGAATGCTAAACGTTGTTCCTCATCAGACAGACTGTGGGTGCTAAGGTCCATGGTCGAGAGGGAAAGAGCCCAGACCACCAGATAAGGTCCCCAAATTATGATTAAGTGTGAAAGGATGTGGAAATTCCTTAACAGCCGGGAGGTTGGCTTAGAAGCAGCCATCCTTTAAAGATAGCGTAACAGCTCACCGGTCTAATAGAGTTTCTGCGCCGAAGATGTAACGGGGCTAAAATCATATACCGAATCTGTGGGTTTATAAAGTTTTCGAACTTTATAAGCGGTAGCGGAACGTTCTGTAAGCCTGTGAAGGGATACTCGTGAGAGATCCTGGAGGTATCAGAAGTGCGAATGCTGACATAAGTAACGATAAAAGAAGTGAAAAACTTCTTCGCCGAAAATCCAAGGGTTTCTGCGCAAGGTTAATCCGCGCAGAGTTAGTCGGCACCTAAGGCGAGGGCGAAAGCCGTAGTCGATGGAAATAAGGTTAATATTCCTTAACCAGATGGTAGTGACGGATCTTGTAAGTTGTGAGTTCTTAATGGATTGAGCTTGCCGCGAAAAGGTTCCAAGAAATAGCTCCATCATAAGACCGTACCCTAAACCGACACAGGTGGATTAATAGAGTATATTTAGGCGCTTGAGAGAATGATGTTGAAGGAACTCGGCAAAATGCTTCCGTAACTTCGGGATAAGGAAGACCTTTTTTTAGGCAACTAACAAAAGGTGGCACAAGCCAGGGAGAAGCGACTGTTTATCAAAAACACAGGGCTCTGCTAACACGTAAGTGGATGTATAGGGTCTGACGCCTGCCCGGTGCTGGAAGGTTAATGCGGTTGGTGCAAGCTAACTTCTGAAGCCCCAGTAAACGGCGGCCGTAACTATAACGGTCCTAAGGTAGCGAAATTCCTTGTCGGGTAAGTTCCGACCTGCATGAATGGCGTAACGATTTCTCCGCTGTCTCCAACATCAACTCAGTGAAATTGAATTCTCCGTGAAGATGCGGAGTTCGCGTAGTTAGACGGAAAGACCCCGTGCACCTTTACTGCAACTTTACATTGGTATTAGGAAAAACATATTTAGTATAGGAGGGAGACATTGAAGCGAAGGCGTCAGCTTTTGTGGAGTCACCAGTGAAATACCTCTTTTGTTTTTCTTGGTATCTAACTGATTGCCGTTATCCGGCATCAAGACATTGTATGGTGGGTAGTTTGACTGGGGCGGTCGCCTCCCAAATAGTAACGGAGGCGTGCGAAGGTAGGCTCAGAACGGTCAGAAATCGTTCGTAGAGTGCAATGGCATAAGCCTGCCTGACTGTGAGACTGACAAGTCGAGCAGAGACGAAAGTCGGTCATAGTGATCCGGTGGTTCTGAGTGGAAGGGCCATCGCTCAACGGATAAAAGGTACGCCGGGGATAACAGGCTGATACTGCCCAAGAGCTCATATCGACGGCAGTGTTTGGCACCTCGATGTCGGCTCATCACATCCTGGGGCTGGAGCAGGTCCCAAGGGTTTGGCTGTTCGCCAATTAAAGTGGTACGTGAGCTGGGTTCAGAACGTCGTGAGACAGTTCGGTCCCTATCTGCTATGCGTGTAGAAGAATTGAGAGGAGTTGACCCTAGTACGAGAGGACCGGGTTGAACATACCACTGGTGGACCGGTTGTAGCGCCAGCTGCAGTGCCGGGTAGCTAAGTATGGACGAGATAACTGCTGAAAGCATCTAAGCGGGAAACTCACCTCAAAACTAGTTCTTCCTATAGAGCCGTGGTAGACCACCACGTTGATAGGCTGGGTGTGGAAGCGCAGTAATGCGTGCAGCTGACCAGTACTAATAGCTCAATTGGCTTGATTTATGCACTGAAAAAAATTTTTGATATAAGAAATATTAGATATAAAAATTTAATTATATAAAGTCATATCTATTTTATAGAGAGTAAAATACTTTGAAAATTATCATCATTTCAGTCCGCAAGTGTTTAAAATAATCAAAAAAAATGATGAGCTTATTATAAGCAAAATGTTAAGGTAGTTTTTAAAAGCAAATGAATATTTATCTCCATGTTGAAATTTCAGTTAGGGAGCTTGACAGCAAATTACTCTTGGCCACTTTGGCTGCAGCAAAGGGCCATGAAGTTTTAGTTTCTGACATTGAGGTAATTGAAAAAGGGTTAAGTAGAGGCTGGTTGCCACCTGGAATTTTTCACACTAAATCTTTAACATTTACAAATTCAAAATATAATAGACATAAAGCTTTAATTAGCAGTGGTACAAAAATTACAAGTATTGATGAAGAAGCTGTAAATTATCATTTTTATCAAAAATTATCAAAAGAACGCTATTCAATTGAAACAATAGAGCAATCAGATGCTATTTTTGGTTGGGGAGACGAAGATTTCTCATTACTTAAAAATGATTATCAAAATTACTCAAATAAGTTTTATAAAACGGGTTCACCTAGAGCAGACTTATGGAAACCAATTTTTTCAGAATATTGGAACAAAACCAACTTAGAATTTGATAAACCATATTTATTAGTTTCCTCAAATATGACAACTGGTTCAGATAAATCTCTTGGGGATTTAATAAAAGATTATTTTAACGCTGGATATTTTGAGAAAATTCCTGATTTATTTAAAAGAGAATTTATCAAAAGGTCTGATGATTATTTTAAAGCAATAGTTTTTATTGAAGCAATTAAATATTTAAGCAAACACAACAATGGTTATGATATCGTTTTTCGTCCTCACCCAACAGAAAAAGCTGACAATTGGAAAACTTTTTTTAAGGGAGTTTCAAATGTACATGTAATTCACGAAGGGTCTTTAACTAAATGGATTAATAAATCATTCGCAGTAATGCATCATGGTTGTACAGCTGCTTTAGAGGCAACTGTGATGCAAAAACCCTTAGCTACATATGTGGCATCTGAATTAAGAAATCATTTTCTTAACGATAATTTTGCAAATCAATTTGGCCATAAAGCAAAATCAAAAGAAGATCTTTTGCAAATAATCAATAATCTTTTTAGTGAGTCCAAGAATATAACAAAAAAAAAAGATGAGCATTTAATAGACTCAGAAATTTTAAAAAAACTTTACATAGATAAGAATGAGTTGGCAGCAGAAAAAATAATTAAAATATGGGAAAAAATCGCTGATAAAAAAATATCAAATTCAATAAATCTAATAAAACTGAAATTTTTTATTTTTAAAATGAAGACCAATAGATTGATAGGAAATATATTAAAAAAATTATCAGTTTCAAGATTTGAAAAAATTGGCTCGAAACAAAACAAAAAATTTGAACCAATTGATATTGGTAGAGTAAATGATAATATTTCAAAAATACAAAAAATTTTAAAAATTGATAAAAAAATTGAGTGTAAATTAATATCTGAAAGAACAATATTGATTAAGTCGATATGAAAATCAGATTAATTAATTTGAGAAATTAGATCTATATTTTTAAATGATAGAAAAGTTTAAAAAAATTTTTTATATACTTAGTAAGGAAGAACGTAAAAAAATATTTTTATTATTATTTATGGTAATAATAATGGCATTTCTTGAGATGATTGGTGTTGTGTCTGTAATGCCATTTATATCTGTCTTAGTAAATCCAGAGCTTATAGAAACAAATTATTTTTTAAATACAATATTTATTACATCAAATTCTTTTGGAATTGAGACGCATAAACAATTCCTTTATTTTCTAGGAGTTTGCTGCTTTTTTTTATTAGTAGCTTCAATCGCTTTTAAAGCTCTAACCATTTATGTGCAGACAAAATTTAATGCTGATTCTCAATATAATACAGCAAGACGTATCATGGAGGGATATCTTAGTCAGCCTTATGCATGGTTTTTAAACCGAAATAGTGCTGAACTTGGTAAAAATATATTAGCCGAAGTTCACACAGTTATAGCTAGAGGTCTTATCTCTTTGATAAACTTTTTCACGCAAATTTTTACATCCACTGTTCTGATAGTTTTGTTAATCTTTATTGACTACAAACTCACTATTTTTGGATGCCTGCTGGTTGGGGGATTTTATATTTTGACTTATTTTATTTTTGGGAAATTTACAAAAAAACTTGGAAAGGAACGATTTAATGCAACTACTCTATGTTTTACAATTATGAACGAATCTTTTAGTTCAATAAAAGAGTTAAAAGTGGGTGGTTTAGAAAAGGTGAGTTTGGAAACTTTCAGCAAGCCATCAAAAAATTTAGTTAAAATTTCAACCTTAATTGATTTTATTGGAAGATTGCCTCGTCTGGTTATTGAAATAATTACTTTCGGAGGATTAATTTTAATGGTTCTTTTCTTGATGACAAAACAAGGATCATTAGTTTCTGCATTACCTGTTATAACGGTGTTTGTTTTGGTTGCATATCGTTTAATACCAGCATTGCAAACTATCTATCAGTCGATTTCTCAGGTAAATTATACCGGTCCATCAATTGATAACATGTATAATGAAATAAAAAATTTAAATTCTCCAAAAAATATAAATAATACAAATCTAATTTCATTGAAGGACAATATATCTTTAAAGCATATAAGTTATGAATATCCCAACGCATCTAAAACTTCTCTAACTGATATAAACATGACTATTCCTGCAGGATCCATAGTTGGTATTATTGGAACTACTGGTAGCGGTAAGACTACAGTAGCTGATGTTATTTTGGGTTTATTAGAGGTTACAAACGGTCAATTACAAATTGATGGTAAAAAGATAGATCAAAATAATATTAGAAGCTGGCAACGCAACATTGGTTACGTGCCCCAACAGATTTACCTATCTGACAAAAGTATTTCTAACAATATTACTTTTGGAAAAAATACAAATGATGTGAAGCAGACAGATATTGAAGAGGCATCAAAAATAGCAAATTTACACGATTTTGTGATAAATGAGCTTCCCTTAAAATATGATACTATCGTTGGAGAAAGAGGAGTAAGGTTATCAGGCGGTCAAAGACAAAGAATTGGAATCGCTAGAGCTTTATATCGAAAACCTGAATTATTAATTTTAGATGAAGCTACAAGTGCATTAGACAATGTCACTGAACAATTAGTTATGAATGAGATATTCAATTTAAAAAAAAAAATGACAGTAATAATTATTGCTCATCGTTTAAGCACTATAAAAAAATGTGATATAATATTTGAGTTGGAAAATGGTAAGATTAAGAATCAAGGGACTTTTGAAAATTTAGTTAAAACCAATATCTAGTTTTCAATAAATGTTAAATTTTATTATAGGTTGATTTAGTATATCTTAAAAATTTATTAAGTATGAAAAAAATTAATTATGTAACTTTTTCATCATTACCATCTTTATTGCCAAGCTCTTTACAAATTATAAAAACATGTGAAAGTTTTTCTAAATACAAATATTCTGTAACATTAATAAAACCTGGAACAGGAAATAAAAGAATTTCAATTAATAAATATTACGGAATTAAATATAAGGTAAATATAAAAGAATTTAAAAAATTCAAATCCTTTCCAAAAGGTTTAAATTTTTACCTATACTCTATTTATTGTTTAATATTTATTTTAAAAAGAGGTGTATCAATAACGATTACAAGAAATTATTTTATTTGTTTTTTGCTTACACTTTTTAGGCAAAAAGTAATTTTAGAAATTCACCACGATATTAAAATTGAAGGGAGAATTACAAAATTTATCATAAGATTTACAAATTTTTTAAACAATAAGAATTTATTAAATATCGTAGCTATTTCCAAATCTGTAAAAATTTTATTTGAAAATAAATATCAAGTTTCGCCGAAAAAAATCAAAGTTTTGCCTAGTGGCAGCTCCATAAGAGTAAATTATTCACCAAATTTAATTAATAATAAAAGAATGAAACTAGGATATTTTGGATCTACCTCATCATCAAAGGGAATTAATACAATTATAAAATTATCAAAAATTGATCCAGATAATGATTATTTTATATATGGGGGAAGTAAAAAAGATTTATCTAAAATAAGAATTTTAAATTTACAAAGGAATTTATTTTTAAAGGAAGGTATTCCTTATGAGCAAATTTCAAAAAAAATGTTAAAAATGGATATATTGTTACTTCCTTACACTAAAATAATTAAATCAGCAGGCGGAGTTGATGATATCTCAAAATACACATCTCCGCTTAAGCTATTTGATTATCTAGCAGTTGGAAAGATGATAATATCCTCTAACTTAAAAGTTTTACGAGAGATAATAAGTCCTAGAAATGCTTTTTTTGTAAATAATTATGAAAATATATACGAGTGGAAAAAAAAAATATTAATGGCTAAAAATGATAAAAAAAAAATTTTAATATTAAGTAAAAATAATTATAAATTATCAAAAAAATACGATCATTTTAATAGAGTAAAACACTATCTTAAAAATTAAAATATTATCGGAAATTTAGCAAGAATTATGGAAAAAAAATCGTTAATTTATAAACTTTTATTATATTTTAGAATATATATTTTTTAATATGCTCAGCAAACCAAACGTTACAATTATAATTCCTTATCAAAAAAATTTGAAATATTTATTTTCTGCATTGAAATCTGTTTTTAATCAAACTTTTAAAAATTATGTAATTAATATTATTTATGACAATGAAAATAAGAAAGATTTATATGAAATTAAAAAATTTTTAAAAAAAAAAAATCTTAAGAAAAAAAATTCAATAAAAATACAAGTAAATAAAAAAAATATTGGTGCAGGCCATTCAAGAAATAAAGGTATAAAAAAAAGTAAAACGAAATATATAGCTTTTCTTGATTCCGATGATCGATGGACAAAAGATAAATTAAAATCCCAAATTTACTTTATGGAAAAGAAAAAATTATCATTTTCACATACATCTTATGATATTATTGACTCAAAAGATAAAATCATATCATACAGAAACGCAAGATCTATGATTACATTAGATGAACTTATTAAATCATGTGACGTAGGTCTTTCAACAGTAATTATAAAAACCGAGTTTTTAAAAAAAAATAATTATTATTTTCCAGGAATTAAAACAAAAGAAGATTTTGTATTATGGTTAAAAATAGCAAAAAACTTAAAATTTTTACAAGGTTTAAAAAAAAAATTAACTTATTATAGAAAAACAAGTAATTCTTTATCATCTAACAAATTTATAAGTTTAATTAACGGTTATAAAGTTTATAGAAATTATATGAAATATAGTAAAATAAAGTCAATTTATTTTTTAATAATACTCTCTGTTAATTCTTTTAAAAAAAATATTCTTAAAGACAAATTTAACTAATGATTATAAATACATTTATAACATTTTTTTTTATCTCTTTTTTAATTAGTATTAATTTTCTTCTAAAAAGATTTAATATAAGTCTTGATAAAGAAACGGTTAATGAAAAACATAAATCTCTTTTGAGGAAAGATAGTTCAACACCATTATCTGGTAGTATTTATTTTTTACCGATAATTTTTATTTTTTTTTTTAATTTAGATAATTTATTAGTTATTTTTTGTAGTCTGTTATTTGTTCTTGGTTTTTTCGCCGATTTAAAAATTATCACATCATATAAAAAAAGATTACTAGGACAATTTTTTTTAATTTTTATTATGTTTTATTTAAGTGAGGATCTTTTAATAATTACTAGATTAGAAATTATAGATAATCTGATGAACTATAATTTGACAAGAATTTTGTTATGTACATTTTTTTTCATGGTTTTAATTAATGGATTTAATTTTATTGATGGAACCAATTGCTTATGTCCATTAAATTTATTGATTATATCAACTTTCACAATTTTATTAATTGAGTCCCTAAATATGAGATATATGAATAATGAATTAATAATTTTGATAATTGCATTATTAATTTTTTTGTCTTTTAATTTTTTTGGAAAAAACTTTCTTGGTGATGGAGCAGTATACGGCCTGAGTTTTTTACTGGGCTTTATTTTGTTAAAAGTATCTTTAATAGATAATTCAATTTCACCATATTTTATTGCAAATTTATTGTGGTATCCAGCATTTGAAAATTTATTCTCCATTCTAAGGAGGAGTTTTTTTAAAACAAATAATTACTTACCTGATAATGACCACTTACATCAATTAATCTTTAAATTTTTTAAAAAAAAAAATATTACAAAAAAAAATTTTTTACTTAGCTCACTTGTTGGATTATCAATAAATTCATTATTATTACTAGGTTATTTGATTGGGATGAATTTTTATCATCATACAATGACTCAAGTTGTATTGATTATAATAGGTATTTTTTTATATTTAATATCTTATTTTTTTTTAAAAAGAAAACTTAGTTAAATATTTTAAAACTATTATTTAAAGTTTTTTTCATTATAATTTAAAAATAGCTCATTTTATGAATAATTTAATATATTTTTTTGTATATTTTTATTTACTTCTTGTTTCAGTAATTGGTTTTGGATTTTTTTTTCAACGAATATGTTTTTATGGAAATAAAAAATTTTATGATGAAAAAATAATTTATACTGGATTTTATGGCTTATTTTTTCTAACTCTCATCTCCCTTGTAACAAGTTTATTCCTACCGCATAACTTTACACATAATATACTTATTCATCTTTTTGGTATTTCTTATTTTATTTTTTCTAAATTTAAAAATAAGAAAGAATATTTAAAAATCATTTTTGTGATTTCTTTATTTACAATTTCAGCAATATTAATTTCAAAAACTCATGATGATTTTTCATATTATCATCTTCCATTCACAAGATATTTAACCGAACATAAAGTCATATTTGGTATGGGAAATCTTTTGCATGGATATAAATTATTATCATCTTTATTTTTTTTAAACTCAACTTTTTATCTACCATTTATTGAATATTATTCATTCCATTTTACTTCATTATTTTTTTTGATATTTTTTAATTTTTTTCTATATAAAGAAATTAATTCAAAAACTAATCATGATTTTTTAAAGTATTTATATATATTTGCTTTAATATTCTTCAATTTATCTTTTAATAGAATAGCTGAATATGGAACAGACAAAACTGGGCAGCTTCTTATAGTAATTCTAACTATTAAAATATTTCAATATATTTGTTTTGAAAAAAATAAAATTAATTTAAACAAAATAATATTATTACTGCCTCTATTAGCATTTTGCATGACACTTAAAACTTACTTTTTACCTTATATATTAATAGGATTGATAATAATTTTTTTTAGCGATAATTTTTTAAAAGCTTTTAAAGTTATATTTTTTTCAAAGTCTTTTTTAATTTTCTTATTAACTTTGTTAATTTATTTATCACATCACTTTATTTCAACTGGTTGTATAATTTCTCCTATAAGCATTACATGTTTTGGTGATGATTTAGACTGGGCACAAAGTAAATTGCATTATAAAAACCTCTCTAATCATCTTGAACTATGGGCTAAAGCAGGAATGGGGCCAAATTTTAAAGTAGAAGATTCCCATGAGTATATTAAAAACTTTAATTGGGTTCCGAGATGGTTTGAATATTATTTTAGTGGAAAAGTAAAAGATCAATTATTAATCTTAATCCTTGCTTTTTTAATAACTCTATTTTTTTTCAAAAATTTTAAACTTAAAAACTCTAATTTGATTTTGGATCAAAAATTTTTATCTCTTTTTGGAATTATTTTAGTAATTTTTTTAATTTGGTTTACAAACCATCCTCAGTTGAGATATGGAGGTTATGCTATATGTTTTTTAGTTTTATCAATTCCATTAGCCATACTATTTCAAAAATTTGAAAATAAAATTTTTTTTAAAGAAAAATTGAAATATTTAATTGTGATAACAGTTGTAATTTTTAATTTTAAAAATTTTACAAGAATTAATAGTGAATTCGAAAGAAATGACCACTATAAGTTTGATGATTTTCCTTTTTTTGCAATTTTAGAGAAGGAATACATTTCAGAAAAAACCGACTCAGGTTTGATAATTTTTAAAACCAAGGGTCATTGTTGGAATACACCTTCACCTTGTGTTCCATCATTAGGAAAATTAAGTCCTAAAACAAAGAAAATAAATAAATATTATTTTTTTTACAAATGATTAAAAATTAATTTTAAATGCTTTATTCGAAAATAGTTATAATCATTTTAAATTTTTTAGATTATTTCCAACAAAAAAAAATTTTAAATTTAATTAATAAGAAATTTTCTAAACCATTATTGGTATTTGATGTAGGAGCTCACTATGGCGAAACTATTAAACTATTTTTGAAAAATTTGAATATTGAAAAAATTTATTCATTTGAAGCAAGTCCTCAAAATTTTCAAATTCTTAAAAAAAAAATTTACAAGATTCAATCAGACAAAGTTGAAGTCTACAATTATGGTTTAGGAGAAAAAATCTCGAATAATTTTATTAATCAAACAACTGAGTCTTCATCATCAACTATTAATGAATTGAATAAAAATTCAAAATACTTCGAAAAAAAATTAAAAGTTTTAAATATTAAAGATAAAGAAACTTTTTATCACAAACTTCCGATTAAGATTATTACATTGGATTATTTTATAGAAAAAAACAATATTCAACATGTAGACCTAATAAAGATTGATACTGAAGGGTATGAGTTTAATATTATTCAAGGATTATCAAAGCATTGTCCAAAAATTAAAATGATATATTTTGAACACCATTATGACGATATGATAATTAAGGACTATAAATTTACTGACATTCATCAGTTGTTAATTAAAAAAGGTTTTATGATGATTAAAAAAAGCAAAATGGTATTTAGAAAATCTTTTGAATATCTATACGAAAATAAAAAAATCTAAAATTTTTTCCAAATAAATTTTTTAAATTATTTTTTTAATCTCAGTTTGTAATATGAGACAAGTATAATGAACAACATTCTTACAGCATTTAAAATTACAGATTTCATTTTAGTATCATCTTCTTTTCGCTCATAGTAAGTGACTGGAACTTCAGTGATTTTCAAATTATTCTTATAGGCCCCAATAAGAAGATCAAAATCACCCCATAAATCTTTAATTCCCCAATTTGAAACATCTCTTTTAATTTTCACCCAGTCTTTTTTAAAGAAAATTTTAGTACCACATAAAGTATCTGTAATTTTTTTTTTGAATAACAAACTAAATAGGCCTGCAAAAAAACTATTTCCAATAATATTAAAAAATTTCATGGCACCTTCTTTTTGAGGATAAATCATTCTTGTACAATTTATAAAGTCAGCATTAGTTTTTTTTAATATCTCAATTGAGAATTCAACATCTTTAAAACTAACAGTTAGATCTGCATCATATATTACAATTATATCGCCCTTTGAAATTTCAATTCCTTTATAAACATTTTCAGACTTACTTATACCAGGGCCATCATATTTTATAATTTCAAAATCATTTAATTTTTTTGACAATTCATCTATTTCATTTGAGGTTTCATCTGTGGAATTATCATTCCCAAATAAAAATTCATTATTTTGGTCTCTTTTTTTAATTTCTTTTTCGAATGTTTTAATATTGTTTGCCTCATTTTTGCATGGGATGATAAATGAAACTTTTAATTTTTTGTCATCTTGAAAGTCTTTACTTATTTTCTTTAAAATCGTTACACTTGAAAGACAAAAAATGTTTAATATTGGCAATCTAAATATTCTGTTTATCAATTTTGTAACATATGGAATATAAATAGGAAGTGCTATTATTCTTTCTTTTCTAATTATTTCTAAATTACAACTAGAATATAAATTTTCTAGATAAGAAGATGATAAAAAATTAATTTTTTTAGGGGAAAAATAAATAAAAAATCTTAAAAACTTTAATATAATCATCCAAAATAGGTTTTTTGAGAAAATAATTATTTTTGCATCATCATTAATTATTTTTGACAAATTCGATAAATTTGAAGTTGGATTTAGTTGATGTTCTATATCAGTAATTAAAATCGTATCACATTTAGTTAGTATGTCATTTGTGTTTTCATCAACATAGTCAATGTTAGGATTATGTTTAATTTGATATTCTTTGCTTATTTCTTTTATGTATGTTTTTTTAGATTTAATATTTTTACCTATTATTGAATTCCCAGCGCAAAAAATAAAAACATTCTTTGTATTATCTATACAATTATTAATAAAATTAGATATTTCCTCAAATAAAAAATTTTTTTTTTGTAGAAATTTAATTCTTTTTTCAAAATTTGACTTAAAAAACAAAACACTAGAATTCAAGTAATAGTCAAATTTTATAAGATTTGGATCCATATGTAACTTAATTATAGAAAGTTTTTTTTAAATTAAATTAAAAAAGTTTAGTATATTTCTAATAATCTAGCAAAATCAATATTATTTGACAGTTTACAATCTATATTAAATGTTTATAAACCTTTTGCCGGTGATTATTGCGAGAGTGTTATACCCGATCCCATTCCGAACTCGGAAGTCAAGCCTTTCAGCGCCAATGGTACTTTGTCTTAAGGCACGGGAGAGTAGGTCATTGCCGGCATTAAAAATTTGAAAATGAAAATTAAAAGTTCACTTAAATCGGTTAAAAAGAGAGACTTAAACTCTAAACTTGTAAGAAGAAGAGGAAGAGTTTACATAATAAATAAGATAAATCCTAAATTTAAAGCAAGACAAAAATAATTTTATGGATAATGAAAGCCATAAAAATATCTGGAATAATTTTACAAAATTTGTTCTTTGGGGATCAGTTGCGGTCATTCTGGTGCTTGTTTTAATGGCTATTTTTCTGTTATAAATTGAAATGCATTTAGCCTCTGTCACAGAAAATAAACTAATTGAAAAAAGAATTTCAATCACTCCAGATATTGCAAAAAAATATATTAGCCAAGGTTTTAATTTATCTTTGCCCAATGGATATGGATCACACTTAGGTTTTAGCGATAAAGAATATAATAATTTGGGAGTAAATATTTTAAGTGATGAGTTAGAAATAATTAATAATGCAGATATTATTATTCAATTAGGATTACCTAGTGATGATAAATTGTCCTCTCTAAAAGAAAATCAAACTTTAGTTGGTTCACTAAATGCGCATTCAAATAAAGAAAAATTAAAAAATTTAATTTCTAAAAAAATTAATTGTTTTTCATTGGAATTACTCCCAAGAATTACCAGGGCACAATCAATGGATATTTTGTCCTCACAAGCTAACCTTGCTGGGTACAAAGCTGTTATAGAAGCTTTTCAAGTTTATGAAAGAGCTATTCCTATGATGATGACAGCAGCTGGAACAATTCCCGCCGCAAAAGTGCTAGTTGTTGGCGCAGGAGTTGCAGGCTTACAAGCAATTGCAACAGCAAAAAGAATGGGTGCTATTGTATTCGCGACAGATGTAAGAATGGCTTCAAAAGAACAAGTAGAAAGCTTAGGAGGAAAATTTTTAACAGTTGAAGGTTCAGAAAATTTAGAAACTGAAGGTGGGTATGCAAAAGAAGCTTCTGAAGATTTCAAAAAAAAACAAGAAGAGTTATTATCAGAAACTTTAAAAAAAATAGATATTATTATTTGTACTGCTTTAATTCCAGGGAGAGAAGCACCAAAAATCATTAAAGAAGAAATGTTTAAAAATTTACAACAAGGTTCTGTAATTTACGATCTTGCTGCAATTCAAGGAGGAAATACTGTTTTTACTGAAGTTGATAAAACTATTGATAAAAATGGAGTAAAAATATTAGGTGACGCTAACATTTTAAATAAACTGCCAGTATCCTCCTCTAATTTATATGCAAAAAATGCGTTTAATTTTATCTCTAATTTGTATGATAAAGAAAATAAGAAATTAAATATTAATTTAGAGGATGAAATAATTGAAAAAACTTTAGTAAAATAAAATTATGGAAATTGACCCTTTTATATTTAGATTGAGCATTTTTATCTTATCAATATTTGTAGGATATTATGTAGTCTGGAGTGTAACGCCTTCACTTCACACTCCTTTAATGTCAGTGACTAATGCAATATCATCAGTAATTATAGTGGGTGCAATTATTGCTGCGTTGTCAGGAAATGATGCAGTTATCTTCTCCTCATCTAGTATTTATGGTTTTTTGGCTATTGTTTTAGCAGCAATAAATATTTTTGGAGGATTCTTAGTTACTCAAAGAATGCTTGCAATGTACAAAAAAAAGAAAAAGGAAAAATAAATTATGTCAGCAAATCTTTCGGCAAGTTTATATCTAGTATCAGGTGTATTATTTATATTGGCTTTAAGAGGACTATCTTCTCCAGAAACTTCGAGACAAGGGAATTTATTTGGGATAATAGGAATGTTGATAGCTGTCACTGTAACATTTTTATCTGTAGATAACTTTTCATCTGGGTTTATATATGTAATATTTTTTCTAGCAATTGGTGGAAGCATTGGCGCTTTTATTGCCTATAAAATTCCGATGACAGCAATGCCAGAATTAGTTGCTGGCTTTCATAGCTTAGTTGGATTGGCAGCCGTATTTGTTGCAATTTCTGCTTTTATTAATCCTGAGGCTTTCGGACTAGGCACTCCTGGAAATATAAAACTTGCAAGTTTAATAGAAATGGCAATTGGTGCTGCAGTAGGTGCAATTACTTTTTCAGGTTCCATCATTGCATTTTTAAAACTTCAAGGAATAATGTCAGGTGCACCTATAACTTTTAAAGGTCAACATGCATTAAATGCATTGATATTAGTTTCAATTATAGTTTTAACTTTTTATTTATGCTCTACTCAATCATCCAGTTTATTTTGGATATTAATTGCAGTTTCTTTTTTAATTGGCTTTCTGATTATCATTCCAATAGGCGGAGCTGATATGCCAGTTGTAATCTCCATGTTAAATTCATATTCTGGATGGGCAGCAGCAGGCATTGGTTTTACTTTAGAAAATACTGCTTTAATTATCACTGGTGCTTTAGTCGGTTCATCAGGTGCCATTCTTTCCTATATTATGTGTAAGGGAATGAATAGATCTTTTTTTAATGTTATTTTAGGTGGTTTTGGTGCAGCGGATCAATCTTTAGGTGATAAAAATAAAGAACAAAGACCGGTTAAAAGTGGTAATGCAGATGATGCTGCCTTTTTAATGAAAAATGCATCTTCAGTAATCATTGTTCCAGGTTATGGAATGGCAGTGGCACAAGCTCAACATGCATTAAGAGAAATGGTAGATACTTTAAAGAAAAATGATATCAAAGTATCATACGCTATACACCCAGTTGCAGGAAGAATGCCAGGACATATGAACGTTTTATTAGCAGAAGCTAATGTTCCTTACGATGAAGTTTTTGAACTCGAGGAGATTAATAGTGATTTTGCAAATGCAGATGTTGCTTTTGTAATAGGAGCCAACGATGTGACAAATCCAGTTGCAAAAACAGATCCACAAAGCCCCATTTATGGAATGCCTGTTTTAGATGTTGAAAAATGTAAATCAGTTTTATTTGTTAAACGAAGTTTGTCACCTGGATACGCGGGAATTGATAATGACTTGTTTTATAAAGACAACACACTAATGTTATTTGCTGATGCAAAAAAAATGACTGAAGAAATCACTAAAAATTTAGATTAAGATATTAATTATTTTATTTTAAATAAATCTTTAGAAATCATGAGAAAAAATCTGGTACTATTTTATCCTTCTTTTGAAAGGGGTGGTGTTGAAAAAATTTTAGAAAATTTAGTAAAAAAAAATCAAATTGCGAAAAAATAATTGAATTGATTTCTTATTATGAAACAATCAAAAAAATACTTTGATTATCTGTTAAAACATTATTAGATTTATATTATGAATACAAAAATTTTTTGTGATATTGCTGATTTATCACTAATAAAAAAATTTTCTAAAAAGAAAATTGTAAAAGGTTTTACTACCAATCCTAGCTTAATGAGAAAGGCTGGTGCAAAAGATTATAAATCTTACTCAAAAAAAATACTTAAGTTTTGTAAAAAAAAACCTATTTCGTTTGAGGTTTTTGCTGATGATACAAAATCAATGATTGAACAGGGAATTAAAATAAATACTTGGGGTAAAAACGTTTTTGTCAAAGTGCCAGTAGTTAATTCTAAGAATAAATTTACAGGCAAAGTTATTAAAGAATTAAATAGGAAAAATGTTAAACTTAATATCACGGCGGTTTATACTGCCAGCCAAACTCAAAAAATATTAAATGCTATCAATAAAAAAACGAGAGTGATTATATCAATTTTTGCAGGTAGAGCTGGAGACACTGGAAAAGATCCATTACCTGAATTTGTGAGAAGTTTAAAACTAGCAAAAAATTATAAAAATGTTGAAATATTATGGGCAAGTGTAAGAGAGCCATATAACTATTTACAAGCAAAACAATTAGGGTGCCATATCATTACTATTCCACCAGCTTTAATAGAAAAAATCGAAAAATTTGGTAAATCGTTTGATCAACTTACTAAAGAAACAGTAAAAGCATTTTTAATAGATAGTAAAAAATCAAAATTTAAAATTTAAAAAAATTGGTTGCGGGGGACGGATTTGAACCGCCGACCTTCAGGTTATGAGCCTGACGAGCTACCAGACTGCTCCACCCCGCGGTATACTTAAATTCTATTTTTAAGCTTATTAAGTTTTTTAACTCTTTTAATATTTTCTTGAAGAATTCTTTTTTTCTTTTCAGAAGGTTTTTCATAAGTATTCTTAAGTTTAATAACTTTAAAAAAGCCATCCCTTTGAAGTTTTCTTTTTAAAACCCTAAGTGCTTGTTCAATATTATTATCTTTAACTTCTATTTTAATAACCACCTCCAAAAAGGCGTGTAATTAGCACTTTTATAATTTTATGTCTATCAATTTTATTCATTAAATTGTTGTTTGTTGAATTAGTTTTGCTTTTTCTTTTTGTTTTTTTTCTCTTTTCACTCTTCTTTCCGCTTTTTCGATAGCTTCAACTAAATCTTTTTGTGAAAATAAATTTAATGCAACAGGATCTTTAGGGTTTAAATTATTATAATTCCAATAACTTTTGTTTCTAATTGCTGTTACAGAGTTTTTTGTAATTCCAACCAGTTTTGCTACTTGAGAGTCTTTTAATATATTATGTTGTCGAATTAACCACAGAGCTGAATCTGGTTTATCCTGCCTTTTTGAAAGTGGAACATATTTTTTAGTTTTTTTCTCTGTGTTTGAAATTTCTATGTCAGAACTTTTTATTATTAAAGGTCTATTCTCATCTTCAGATGAAAGTTTAATTTCTTCTCTAGTCAACTGACCTGATATAATGGGGTTGTAGGCCTTTATTCCTTTTGCAACTTCTCCATCAGCAATTCCCTGAATTTCAACTTCATGCATTTTACAAAAATCAGCAATTTGTTTAAATGTGAGGGTTGTATTTTCAACAAGCCAAACAGCAGTAGCCATTGGCATTAAAGGAGCATTGGACATTTAATTTTTTTTCTCTGATTTAAAATTTTGAAATTTTTTATTGAATTTACTTATTCTACCTTTATCCATTAATTTTTGTTTACCACCTGTCCAAGCCGAATGGGATTTTGGATCAATTTCTAGTTTGAGAACTTCGCCTTCTTTTCCCCAAGTAGACTTAGTTTCAAATTGAGTACCATCAGTCATTTCAACCTTGATAGTATGGTAATTTGGATGAATATTTTTTTTCATGACGTGACTTATAGCAAAAGAATTCTTTAAAACAATTAAAAGTTAGTTAATTTTTCATATAATTTTGAATTAATATCTGGACTTGAGGCAATAATTTTGATGTTTTTATTAGCTGATATATCAATTTTATTTAGCACTCCTCCAGCCTCTTTTACTAAAACAATACCAGCTGCAATATCCCAGAGATTCAAATTGTTTTGAAAATATCCATCATATCTCCCAGCCGCAACATAAGCCATATCCAATGCTGCACATCCTGATTTTCTGTAAGGTAAATCTAGTTCTTCAACAAGCTTACCACCAGTAGCGAACAAACAATCATTCAATTGATTTTTTTTTGACACTCTTATTCTGTGATTATTAAAAAAAGCTCCACTTTCTTTTTCAGCAAAAAACATCTCATCTTTAATTGGATCAAAAATTAAACCTGACACAATTTCGTTATTAGATTTTAAAGCAATTGAAATAGCAAAATGAGGTATGCCATGTAGAAAATTAACAGTACCATCGATTGGATCGATTATCCAAGTATTATTTTTATCGTTATTTTTTTCAATTCCATTTTCTTCACTAATAATAGAATAATTTGGTTTAGCTTTTTTTAATTCTTCGATAATTATTTTTTCTACTCTAAGATCTGAATTTGTTACAAAATCTTTAGGTCCTTTTTTAGAAACTTGTAATTTTTCAATTTCTCCAAAATCTCTTATTAATACCTTGGAGGCTCTTTCACTAGCCTTAATCATAATATTTAGATTTGCTGATATTGAGTTCACAAAATTAAATTTTTTTTATGTATTCTAAATTTCTTGTATCAACCACAACTTCATCTCCAGCTTCAATAAATGGAGGAACTTGAATACTCAAACCATTATCTAATGTTGCTGGTTTATAAGATGATGATACCGTTTGGCCTTTTAATGCTACATCTGTTGATTCAATTTTGCAATTAACTTGATTGGGCAATTCCACTGAAATTGGATTTTCATTATAAAAACTTACAGAGACCTCTAGATTTTCAGATAACAATTTACCTTTATCTCCAATTATACTTTTCTTAATTTCTATTTGCTCAAATGATTTTGGATCCATAAAAAAATAATTATTTTCATCCTCATATGAATAATTAAAATTAGTTTCTTCTATTAATGCTTTTTCAACAGTTTCACTTGATCTAAATCTTTCATTTAATTTTGTGTTTTTATTAACACTTTTCATTTCCACTTGTGCAAAAGCTCCACCTTTACCAGGTTTTACATGTTGAGTTTTAAGAACTTGCCACAAATCATCTTTATACTCCAAAAGCATTCCAACTCTTATCTCATTAGCATTTATTTTCATTTTAATAATTTAATTGCTTCTATTGGTTTTAATTTCTTATTGCTCCAAACGTAACTTGAGATAGCTAAAAAATCTGCCTTGTTCAACAAAAGTTTTTTATAATTTAGATTATTAATACCTCCTATGGCCACTACAGGTATATTTGACGTTTTTTTTAGTTTTTTGATTATCTTGATATCAGCTTTAAATTTTACTTTTTTAGTCTTTGTTGAATTAAAAGCTCCGAAAGCTATATAATTAGCACTATTTTCGTAAGCTTTTTTTGCAAGTTTTAAAGAGTTGTGACAAGTTACACCTATAATCTTTTTTTTTAATAATTTTCTCGCATCTGAAATATTCATATCTTTTTGTCCAACATGACATCCATCTGCATTAATTTTTTTTGCTAATTCAGGATCATCATTTATTAAAAATTTTACTTTATATTTCTTACAAATTTTCCTTAATTTTTTTGCAATTTTCAATTTATTTCCATAACTATCTTTTTTTAACCTCAACTGAAAAAAACTTATTTTGTTAGATTTAAGAACTTTAGTTAGATCTCCATAAAAAGATTTTGATATTTTATTTGGAGAAATTAAATAAAGAAACTTTTTTTTATTAATTTTCAAGTTCCTTTGACCATTTGCTTTGAGCTGCTAAAGTATTCATTTTTGCTCTGTGATTAAATACTTTTTGAGTACCCTCAATATCATTTATATCTTTCGACCAATATTTTAGAGCACTTTGTTGCAAGGCTCTTCCATAAGAATAAGACATAATGAATTTAGTATTATTTTCTTTATTTATTAAATCTAAATTTTCTGTTGCCTCTACTTCTGTTTGACCACCTGATAGAAAAGCTATTCCTGGAACATCTGATGGGACTGAATTTTTAAGACATTGGATTGTCAGTTTTGCGACCTCTTTACCAGTAATCTTTTTATTAGAATTAGTTCCTGCTAAAATCATATTTGGTTTTAAAATTACACCTGTCAAATCTACCTTGTGTAAAATTAATTCATCAAAACATTTTTTTATTACCTCAGAAGTTTTTATTAAACAATCTTGAGCTGAGTGGTTTCCATCCATTAAAACCTCTGGCTCTACTATTGGAACCATGTTACATTCTTGAACTAACGCTGAATATCTAGCAAGTGCGTGTGCGTTTGAATGTATTGCAAGTTTACTAGGGTATTCTTTACTAATATTATAAACTCCTCTCCATTTAGTAAATCTCGCTCCAAGCTTGTAGTATTCTTTTAATCTATCTCTAAGATCATCTAGGCCCTCAGTAATTTTCTCATCTGGAGAGTTTGCTAAAACCTTAGCACCTGTGTCAACTTTTATACCTGGCGTACTTCCCATTTTTGAAATTAATTCTGGAATACTATGTTTATTTATCGACTTTTGTTTTATTGTCTCATCATATAAAATTACTCCTCCAATACATTCGGTCATACTTGATGCACTGAATAGTGTTTCTCTAAATAATAATCTATTTTCAGGAGTTGATGGAATATTGACTTTCTCTAATCTTTTAGTCATTGTTCCGGTACTTTCATCAGCAGCTAAAATTCCTTTTCCATTCTCAAGAATTTTAAGTGCTATGTTATTTAATTCTGACATATTAATCTAAAGCTTTTATACCAGGAAGCTCTTTTCCTTCAAGATATTCTAAAAATGCTCCACCAGCAGTTGAAACAAAATCAAAATTTTTCATACCGTTAATTTTATTTATAAAAGCGATTGTATCTCCACCTCCCACAACAGAGTAAATAGATTTATTTTTATTCTTATTTATAATTGATTTTGCAATTTCATAGCTACCATTAGCGAAATTTGAATTCTCAAAATAACCTGCTGGTCCATTCCAAAGGATTGTTTTGCTATTTTCAATAATGTTTTTTATTTTATTAATTGTTTTGGGCCCAATATCTAATATTAAATCATCATATTCTATCTCATTTAGCCCTTTTATTTTAGATTTATCATTAAAATTTTTTCCAACTAATACATCATCGGGAAAAGTAATTTTGCAGGAATATTT
This sequence comes from uncultured Pelagibacteraceae bacterium, assembly GCA_902606445.1. GTDB lineage: Bacteria > Pseudomonadota > Alphaproteobacteria > Pelagibacterales > Pelagibacteraceae > Pelagibacter. The sequence goes on along the minus strand of CACLGJ010000001.1, from coordinate 45,089 downwards.
TTTTGAATTTTCAAAAATTTCTTTAATAATTTTTTCACAATTTTCTTCTTTTATCGATTTACCTATTTGGTTACCTTTAAATCTTATAATATTATTTGCCATACCTCCAACAATGACGATATTATCAAATTTAGGTAATAAATTTTCTATTATACCAATTTTTGTCGAAATTTTAGATCCCCCGATAATGCAGGTAATTGGTTTTTTTATTTCACTTGTAATCTTTTTTAATGCATTTATCTCGGTCTCTAATTGTAGCCCTGCAAAGGATGGTAAAAATTCTGTAATTTTATTGACGGATGCGTGAAATCTGTGAGAACAAGAAAATGCATCATTTACATACAAATCAGCAAGCCCAGCTAAATGTTTTGCAAAAGAATAATCATTTTTCTCTTCTTCTTCATAAAATCTAATATTTTCTAAAAAAATAATTTGATCATTAGGATCTTTAAATAAGTCATCTTTTTTTAATTTAAAAATATCATTATTAATTAAATGTATTTTTTGATTTATTTTTTTTTCTAAATTTTCACAAATTGGTTTAAGCGACAGATCGTAATTTATTTTACCTTTTGGTCTTCCAACATGGGATATTACAATAATTTTAGAATTTTTTTTGATCAAAAAATTTATAATTGGTAAAATCTTATCAATTCTCGTTTCATCAGTTATCACTCCGTTATTTAATGGTACATTTAAATCTAATCTTAACAAAATTTTTTTTTGATTAAGATTCTCGTAATCTTTAATATTATTCATTAAGAAATTTTATGAAGATATTCCGCTAAGTCACACATTCTATTTGAAAATCCCCATTCATTATCATACCAAGCTGAAATTTTACCCATATTTTTTCCTACCACGCTCGTTAAACTTGCGTCTACTATTGATGAAGATGAATTATGATTAAAGTCTATAGATACAAGCTTTTCATTTGTGATTTCAAGTATATTATTTTTTTTACTAAAATTTTGAAACGCTGAATTAATTTTTTCAATGCTTAAATCTTTTTTAGTACAAAAAACAAGTTCAACTAAAGAAACATTTGGAGTTGGCACTCTCATCGCTACACCCTCTAATTTTCCTTTTAGTGACGGAATAATTTCACCAATTGCTTTTGATGCACCGGTTGAGGTGGGCACAATAGACTGACTTGCAGATCTAGCTCTTCTTGGATCTTTATGTGAATTATCTAGAATTCTCTGATCACTTGTGAAAGCATGGATTGTTGTCATAAAACCTTTTTCAATTTCAAAATTTTCATTCAAAACATAGGCCACAGGTGCTAGACAATTAGTTGTACAAGATGCAGCTGAAATGATTTTATCATCATTTCTTAATTCTGATTCATTTACACCATAAACAATTGTTTTATCTGCATTTTTGCATGGAGCCGAAACAATTACTTTTTTTGCTCCATTTTTTAAATGAGCCTCTAATTTTTCTTTAGAATTAAATTTTCCTGTACATTCAAAAACATAATCTACATCATGCTTTTCCCAATTAATATTATTCAAATCTGTTTCTTGACTAAAAGTAATTTTATTTTTATTTACGATTAAATGTTTGTCATCAAAATTTACATCTGCCTTAAACTTTCCATGGATTGAATCATATTTTAATAAAGATGAAAATGCCTCAGAATTCGTTTTATTATTAATATGTTTGATTTCTATATTGTTATAATCATTTTCAATAATAGACCTAACAATCATTCTTCCTATTCTACCCATCCCATTAATACCAATTTTTATTTTCATAATTTTTCTTTAATTTTTTTAATTATATTTTCTGAATTGATTCCAAAATGATCGTATATTTTTTTGTAGGGAGCACTTTTTCCAAAATTATTAATTCCAAAATTTAACCCGTTAACCCCTGTATATTTTTTCCAAAAATTTGTTTCAGATGCTTCTATAGATACAACAAGACTTGTTTCACTTAAAATTTTATTCTTATAGCCCTCATTTTGTTGGTCAAATAATTCATGACAAGGCATTGATACTATTTTTGAATAAATACCATCTGTGGCTAATTTATGACTTACTTCATTTGCCAAACTAGTTTCTGATCCAGTTGCTAAAATTGTTACACTTATATTATTCCCAGTCCTTAAAATTTCATAAGCCCCCGTTGAAGACTTATTTTTTGAGGAATTTTCAAGTCTGACAGGACTAATTCCCTGTCTGGTTAATGCTATAACACTAGGAGTATTTTTGCTCTCAAGAGCTAATTGCCAGCATTCAAAAGTTTCAATTGTATCTGAGGGTCTAAAAACATTTAAATTAGGAATAGATCTTAAACTTGTCAATTGTTCAATAGGTTGATGTGTTGGACCATCTTCACCTAAACCAATTGAGTCGTGAGTAAATACATATATAATTCTTTGTTTCATCATGGCTGCTAATCTAATTGATGGCTTACAATAATCACTGAATATTAAAAAGGTGCCACCGTAAGGAATTAAATTACTGTGCAATGCAATGCCATTCATTACCCCACACATTGCATGTTCTCTTACACCGTAATGAATATAGTTCCCAGAAAATCTACCAGGTTTTATGATTGTATGATCTTTAGTTTTAGTATTATTTGACCCAGCCAAATCAGCCGAACCTCCGATTAGATTAGGCATTTTGGATATAATATTTAAAAACATTTCTGATGATTTTCTTGTTGCTAGAGGCTTTGGACTCTTAAGAAAGTCGTTTTTAGATTTTTCAATTAAATTTTTATAAGAGTCTATATTTTTAAATTTTGAAAAATTTTTTTTATATTTTTCCTCATGTTTTTTTGCTTTATTAAATGCATTCAGTCCAATTTTTTTCCATTCATTTAACAATTCATTTGGTATCTTGAAAGCTTCATTAGTCCATTTTAGTTTTTTTCTAACTAGTTTTATTTCATCTTCACCTAATGGACTTCCATGTGCTGACGCTTTGCCACCTTTGTTTGGTGATCCAAAACCAATAGTTGTTTTACAGGAGATAGCTATAGGTTTTTTTGATTTTTGGGCTTTTTTAAGAGCTTTAAATATTTCTTTATAATTATGGCCATTTATCTTTATAAAATCCCAACCATAACTTTTAAATCTTTTTTCATGGTTATCAGATACAGCTAAACTAGTAGGGCCATCTATTGAAATGGAATTATCATCAAACAACAAAATAAGATTTTTTAATTTCAGGTGTCCAGCTAAACTTAATGCTTCATGACTAATTCCTTCCATTAAGCATCCATCTCCAGCTAAAACATATGTCTTATGATTTATTATATTATTTCCCAATCTTTCTTTTAAAATTTCTCCTGCTAATGCAAAGCCAACTGCATTTGATATTCCTTGTCCCAATGGTCCAGTTGTAGTTTCTATACCTGAGTTAGGATGATATTCAGGATGACCAGCACAAATAGAGTTTAATTGTCTAAAATTTTTGATGTCTTCTAGAGAAATACTTTTATATCCTGTTAAATAAAGAAGTGAGTAAAGTAGCATAGACCCATGACCAGCAGAAAGCACAAATCTATCTCTGTTTATCCAATTTGGATTTTTTGGATTAAAATTTAAAAAATCTTTAAATAAAACTGTTACTACATCTGCCATACCCATAGGCATTCCAGGATGCCCAGAATTAGCTTTTTGAACCGCATCAATTGATAGAAATCTGATGCAATTAGCCAAGTTAGTATATTGTTTATTCAAAATTATCCTGTGTAGACTTAGAAGAATCTATTTAATATTATAAATATATATATATGAATTCTATCAACGAAAAAGAAAAAAAATTAAATTCTGCATTAGAAAAATTAAGAAATTTTAATTTTAAAAATCCCGAATTAGATAATAACATTGAAGAATTACAAAATAAAAAAAATCAATTACAAATTGAAAAGATAGAGGTTGAAAAAAAGTATAATTTATTAAGAGAGGATTACGAACATTTGTCAAAAAGAATAGATGAAATTAAAAATAAAGAGAAGCTGGAGAAAATAAAACAAATTGAGTTTTCAGATAAAATTGATGAATTAAATCAAGAAACAGATAATCTACTAGAGGAAATAGACAAATGGCAAATGTAAGCATTAAATTCAATGGAAAAGAATTTTTATTATCATGCGATGATGGTCAAGAAGAGCACTTAGAAGAACTTTTAATACAATTAAATCAAAAATTTAATGAATTAAAAAATAATCTCGGAAATTTAGGTGAAAATAAATTGCTTTTAATTTCAGCTGTTAAAATATTAGATGAATATCATGAGACCAAAAAAAAAGTTGAACAAAAAAAAGATGAACTCAAAAAACTTTCAGATAAATTTAAAGAATTAAAAAATTTAGTTTATGATTACAAAGATAAAAAAGAGGAAGAAATTAAACAATTAAATGAAAAACGTGATAGCTTAAAATTTGAGATAGAAAATAATCAAAAAAATTATGAAAAATTAATTGATCAAACTACTAATGAAATTTCAAATTTTTTAGATAAAGCTAATATAGAAAAATTATCTTAAATATTCTAGTGAACAAATCATCAATCAGAAAAAAAATACTTTTATTAAGAAAAAAAAAGTTTTTAAAGAATAAGTCGATTAGTTCAGAAAAACTCTTAAAATTTTTAAAAAGAAAAAATTTAAATAAGAAAATTATTGGAGGATATTATCCATTTAATAATGAGTTAGATATTTTAAATATTTTAGAAATTTTTGAAAAAAAAAATTATATTATTTCATTACCTAAAATAATAAATAATAATAAAATGAATTTTTTTAAGTGGTCATTAAAAGAGCCTCTTAAAATAAACAAATATGGTATACCCGAAACTACATCAAATAGAAAAATTTACCCAAATATTTTATTGATACCATTAGTAGGATTTGATGATCAACTCAATAGATTGGGCTATGGAGGAGGTTACTACGATAGGTATTTGTCAAAAGTAGATGATATGCATAAAATTATTAAAATAGGTGTGGGTTTTTCTTTTCAAAGAGTTAAAAAACTTCCTATAAATAAATATGATAAGAAACTTGATTGTATTATTACGGAAAAAAAAATTATTGAATGAAAATTTTATTCTTAGGGGATGTAGTAGGAATTTCTGGTAGTTCAAAAATTTTGAACCATCTAAAATCAGAAATAGATAAAAGAAGAATAGATTTTGTAATAGTAAATGGTGAAAATTCTGCAGAACCTGGAGTAGGTCTTACCGAAAAAAATTGTAAAGATTTTTTTAATTGTGGTGTAAATGTTATCACAAGTGGTAATCATGTTTGGGATCAAAAAGAAATAATGAATTATATTGATAGAGAGAATAGACTATTGAGACCTTATAATTTGTTTGAGCCATCACCTGGAAAAGGATTTGATGTTTATAAAACATCTAAAAATATAAATGTTGGTGTTTTAAACTTAATGGGAAATGTCTTTATGAAAAAATGTGAGAATGTATTTGATTCTGCAAAAAAATTTTTAAAAAATCATGATCTTAAAGAAGACTATGATTTACTGGTTGTCGATTTTCATGGAGAAATTACAAGTGAAAAAAATGCTATTGGTCATTTTTTTGATGGAAAAGCCACACTAGTTGTTGGCACACATACGCATATACCAACTAATGATGCTCGTATTTTAAAGAATGGCACCGCTTATCAAACAGATGCAGGTATGTGTGGTGATTATGACTCTGTTATAGGAATGAACAAAGAAAACTCAATAAAAAGATTCCTAAATGAAAATTCTGTTAAACATTTTCCTGCTGTAGGAGAGGCCACTTTAAGTGGTGTTATAGTTGAATGTGATATAAAAACTGGTCTTTCAAAAAATGTAGAAAGCTATATCTTTGGTGGACAATTAAAAAATACATAATATATCATGGCAGGACACTCTCATTGGGCAGGTATAAAGCATAAGAAAGGAAAAGCGGACAAGCAAAGATCAAAAATATTTTCTAAGCTTTCAAAAGAAATTACCGTTGCAGCAAAATTAGGTGATAAAGATCCAGCAATGAATCCAAGATTAAGATCTGCTATGCAAGCCGCAAGGTCAGCCAATATGCCTAAAGATAATATTGAAAGAGCAATAGACAAGTCGTCTGTTAATACAGGATCTAACTTTGAAAACTTGAGATATGAAGGATTTGGACCAGAGAAGGTAGCAATAATAGTTGAAACTTTGACTGACAATAAAAACAGAACTGCTTCTAATATTAGGACAATATTTCAAAAAGCAGGTGGAAGCTTAGGTACACAAGGGTCAGCATCACATAATTTTAACCAGATGGGTGTAATCAAAGTTAATAAAGATGAAATTTCTGAAGAGGAAATACTAGAGCTTGCTATAGAGGCGGGTGCAGATGAATGTGTGTCAAAAGATAATATTTATGAAATACAATGTTCAGTAAATGAAATTTATAATGTAAAAAAAAATTTGGAAAAAAAAATAGATAATTTTGTATCAACAGAAATAGAGTGGATACCAATTAATAGCATTAATGTTTCTAACGAACATCAAGAAAAGTTAATAGAATTTTTTGAAATATTGGAAGATGATGACGATGTTCAAAATATCTTTTCAAACGTAGAGCTTAGAACTAACTAATGCTTATAATTGGAATTGACCCTGGAATCTCTGGATCGATATGTTTTTTTGAAAATGGAAAAATTTTAGATGTGATTGAAATGCCAATAATGACGGAGGGAAAGAAAAATAAAAAGCAAGTAAATGGATCTCAAATTTATAATGAAATTACAAAAAGAATTAAACAAATTGAAAAGACAGATATTAAAGTAATTATAGAGCAGGTATCGGCTATGCCAGGCCAAGGAGTGACTAGCATGTTTAATTTTGGCCAATCTTTTGGAATATTGAAAGGGTTGTGTTCAGCTATGCAGTTATCAACACATTTTGTTAGACCTGCTAAATGGAAAAAATACTTTAATTTGATTAATTCAGAAAAAGATGCGAGCAGAACTAAAGCAATTCAAATATTTCCTTATTTTTCCTCAAATTTAGCAAAAAAAAAAGATTCAAATAAAGCTGATGCAATTTTAATTGCCAGTTATTATTATGAAACATTTGGGCAAGAGTAATGATGATGATTTTTAGAACAAATTGATGACACATTTGAGTGTGAGAAGTTAAAAATGGAAGCAGATATATCATCACAAGCAGTAGGTTTAGCGTCTAGTGCAGATTTTTCACTTATTAATTTATTTATTAGAGCAGACATAATAGTGAAAACGGTAATTTTATTATTGATAGCCTGTTCAATTTACTCTTGGGCAATCATTATAGATAAAGTAAAATTATTCAAAAAAATAAATATTTCCTCTGAAGAATTTGAAGAAAAATTTTGGAGATCAAAATCAGCAGAAACATTTTATAATAGTCTACCATCGAACCCGGAAGATCCTATGGCAAATTTATTTAAAGAGTCAATGCAAGGTTTGTTAAAATCAAAGTCCAAAAGTAATTTATCAGAAAAAATGGGTGGAATATTAGAAGTAGGAATTGAAAAACAAATCTCAAAAATCGAGAAAGGTTTTATATTTTTGGCAACTGTTGGTTCGACCGCTCCATTTATAGGTTTATTCGGAACTGTTTGGGGAATAATGAATTCTTTTCAGTCAATAGCTATTTCAAGGAACACTAGTTTAGCAATTGTTGCACCAGGTATTGCAGAAGCTTTATTTGCAACAGCCCTTGGTTTGTTAGCAGCGATTCCTGCTGTTATCGCTTATAATAGATTTAATAATGATAGCAGAAAATATTCTCAAAAATTAGAAAGTTTTTCAAAAAGATTTCTATCAATTATTTAATTAAGAAATGGCATTCAAATTTAATCGTTCATCAAAAGAACCAATGAGTGAAATTAATGTAACTCCTTTTGTGGATGTAATGTTAGTGTTATTAATTATCTTTATGGTGACTGCACCATTATTAACTGTTGGTGTTCAAGTCGATTTGCCAGAAAGTTCAGCAGACTCATTACCAGAGGAACAAGAGCCATTAACTTTGTCTATAAATTCAAAAGGTGAGATTTTTATTCAAGAGTCAAAAGTTGAGTATGATAAGATCATTGCTAAAGTTTTAGCTGTATCTAAAAACAGAACAGATACTCGTATTTATGTAAGAGGAGATAAAACTATTAATTATGGGAGAGTCTTAGAAATTATGGGACTTCTATCAGGATCAGGATTTACAAAAGTTGCATTGATATCAGAGCCATATAAAGAAAGGTAATTAAAAAGTGAATAGAAGCATCATATTATCTTCTGTAATTCATTTATTTGTAATTATTTTAACTGCTATGAGTCTTCCATTTTTATCGAAAAAAGCGATAGATCTTCCACCTATTGTATCTGTAGAGCTAATCCAAATTACAGAAAAAACAAATATTCCATTTGCTCCTAAAGCTAAAAAAATAATTGAAAAAGTAAAGAAAAAAGAAAAAAAATTAGTTTCTGAACAAGCACCTCCAAAAAAAGTAAAAAAGAAAAAACCAGATTCTGTACCTATGCCAGAGGATAATATTAAAAAAATTGAAAAAGTTAAAGATGATACCCAAAATCCTGAAAAAATTGATAATGAGGTGAAACAAGTTTCAGAGTTTGAAAAAGAAGAGTTATTTGATCCAAATAATATTGCAGCACTTATAGATAAATCTAAAGAAGAAGTTGCATTAAAGGTAAATAAAACTGATCAAGTCACTCAAGACCAGTCTAAGAGTTTTGAAAACTCAGGTTTAACTTTAAGTGAAGAAGATGCACTAAAAGCTCAGATTTTTGGTTGTTGGAGCATCCCACTTGGTTTACCATACAATGAAAATTTATTAGTTAGAATAAAACTTGAGTTAAAGCCTGATGGCTCTGTAAGCAAGTCTGAGATTCTAGATCATGCAAGAATGAATAGACCAGGGCAGGGATTTTATAAAGTTTTAGCTGAAAGTGCACTTAGAGCTGTTAAATTATGTCAACCTTTAAGAGTACCAACTACTGGATATGAGAGATGGAAAGAGTTACAATTAAATTTTGATGCAAGAGAAATGCTGGAAGGTTAACTATGAAAAATATTAAGTTTTTTTTATTATCATCGCTAATAATTTTATTTATTCCAATAAAATCATTCAGCTTAATTGAAGTTGATATTACAAGAGGTAATTTAAATCCACTTCCGGTAGCAGTTTCACCTTTATCAATAGATGAAAAATCTAAAAAAAGTTTTGAGGGACTAGTTAAAAATAAAGATATTGGTGAAGAAATATCTCGAATTGTTGAAAATAATTTGAAAACTTCGGGACTATTTAATCCATTAAGTAAAGATGCTTTTCTTCAAGCCCCAGATATTGCAAATCTGAAACCTAGATTTGAAGATTGGAATTTAATTAAAGCTCAAGCATTAATAACTGGTAAAGTTACCAATGTTGATGACAACTTAAGAGTTGAATTTAGATTATGGGATGTTTTAGCTGGAAAAGAAATGATGGCTCTTGCTTTTACAACAGTACCAACAAACTGGAGAAGAGTCGGCCATATAATTTCAGATAAAGTTTATGAAAGACTAACTGGTGAAAAAGGTTATTTTGATACAAGAATTATTTATGTCGCTGAGGAAGGGCCTAAAACAAAAAGGGTAAAAAAGCTTGCCATAATGGATCAAGATGGTGCTAATAATAAATTTTTAACTTTAGGGAATGAGTTAGTTTTGACACCAAGATTCAATCCCACAAGTCAAATGGTAACTTATCTTTCTTATTTTAGAAATTTACCTCGAGTTTATCTGTTAGATATTGAAACAGGTATGCAAGAAGTAGTTGGTGACTTTCCAGGAATGACTTTTGCACCGCGTTTTTCTCCAGACGGAAAAAAAATAATTATGAGTTTTGCTAAGGATGGAAACTCTGATATTTATACAATGGACCTAGAAAATAGAATTGTGGAAAAAATTACTAATCATCCATCAATAGACACATCACCATCATATTCTCCTAATGGGAAATTTATTTGTTTTAATTCAGATAGAAGTGGTTACCAGCAAATATACGTTATGAAAAGTGATGGTAGTAATGTCAAGAGAATTTCATTTGGTAATGGAATTTATGGAACTCCGGTTTGGTCACCTAGAGGTGATTTAATAGCTTTTACAAAGCTTCACAAAGGTAAATTTTATATTGGCGTAATGAGAACAGATGGAAGTGGCGAAAGGTTATTGACTGAAAATTTCTACCAAGAGGCTCCTTCGTGGTCCCCGAACGGAAGAGTGTTAATTTTCTACAGAGAAACTAAAACAGATGATAAAGGAGAAGGTTTTTCAGCAAAATTATGGTCTATTGATCTCACAGGATACAATGAAAGAATGGTAAAAACACCAACAGATGGGTCAGACCCATCGTGGTCATCATTATTGAGTAATTAGCTCTAAAATACTTGATTTTTTAACTTGAAACCTCTACTTAGGTGTGAAAATATTAAGAATTAGAAATATTGATTAAGGAGCAATAATGAAATTAAACAAAATTCTAAAAAATACACTTTTAATTGTTTTGGCATGCTTTGCGTTAAGCGCGTGTGCAACAAAAAAAGTTTCAACAGGTCAGATGCAGGGTGATGTATACACAGGTACAGACACGGTAGAGTATTTAGCCTCAGGCGTTCCAGACAGAGTTTTCTTTGCAACTAATGAGTCAGTTTTAACTACTGCTTCTAGGGAAACATTAAGAAAGCAAGCTGGATGGTTAAGAAAAAATTCAGATGTAACAATTGTGCTTGAAGGTCACGCAGACGAAAGAGGTACGAGAGAATATAACTTAGCATTAGGTGAAAGAAGAGCTAATGCTGCTAAGGATTATTTAATGACTTATGGTATTTCTTCAGACAGAATATCAGTTTTAAGTTATGGTAAGGAGAGACCAGTAGACTCAGGCTCTAACCCATTAGCATGGTCAAAAAACAGAAGATCAGTTACAGTTAAAGCAAATTAATAAGTATTTCTAAATTTAGACCCCTTGTTTTCTAAAATTCAAGGGGTCTTTTTTTTGCCATTTTTATAAACATAACTGGTATTGATGAGACTTAAAAATTTTTTATTAATAAAATTATTAATTTTATTAAATTTATTTGGAAATAATATTTCATTAGCTGATAATCATAATATTTATGAAACACTTGAGTTGATACAAAAAGATATAAAGACTCTTGAAAAGGCTGTTTACTCAGGTGCAGTTGAGATGAATAGTGATAAACTTATCTCAACAAGTTTGGATGAAAGTTCTGAGGATGTTTTAACAAGACATTTATTAAAATTATCAGAGATAGAAAGTCAATTCCAAATGCTCACAAATAAATTTGAGGAAATAAATTTTAAACTAGATAAATTATCTAATAGGCTTTCAAAAGTTCAAGCTGATAATCAAATTAGATTTCAGGACATTGAAATAGCTATTGAGTCAAATGAGGGTATCAAAAAAATCACAAAGAAACCAAAACAAGAAAATGCGTTGCCCGGATCTTCTACTCCTCAAGATTTAGGATCTATTTCTTATAAGGATACAGAAACAAATGATGCAACTCAAAAAATAGAATCTGTTGAGACAACAGCTTCAATCGTGACTGAAACTTTTCAAGCTGAAGAAAAAATTTTACCTGATGAAAATCCTGATAAACAATATGAGTTTGCAACTAGTTTTTTAAAAGTAGGAGACTACCCAACAGCAGAAAGAGCATTTAGAGAGTTTGTTCTATCTAATCCTGAGCATCAATTAGCTGGTAATGCTCAATATTGGTACGCAGAAACTTTTAGAATCAGACAATTATATACAGATGCAGCTGCTGCTTATTTAGAAGGATACCAAAAATACCCGAAAGGTGAAAAAGCTCCAGTAAATTTATTAAAGTTAGGAGTGTCAATGGTACAAATTGGAGAAAAAGATCAGGGATGTAAAATGATTAATGGTGTTGAAAAACAATATCCAAAAGCAAACCAATCTGTTATCCAAAAAGCAAAATATGAGTCTCAAAAATTTGAATGTAATCAAAACTCATAAAAATCTATTATCAAAATTATCGAATAAAAAAGTAAAGAATTTATTTAAATTATTTGAAAAAAATTTTGAAATTAAAGAAAGCTTTGCAGTGGGCATATCAGGTGGTCCAGATAGTCTTGCTTTAGCTTTTTTTTCTAAAATCTTCTCAATAAAATATAATTTAAATTGTAGATATTTTCTAGTTGATCATAGACTTAGAAAAGAATCCACTGATGAAGCTAAAAAAGTAAAAAAAATTTTAAGCGATTTTGACATAAAAGTTGAAGTGTTGACCTGGAAAGGAAAAAAGCCATTAAATAATATTCAATCACAAGCAAGAAAAAAAAGATACGATTTATTATTTTCAAAATGTAAAAGTTTGAAAATTTCAAATTTAATTGTTGGGCATCATGTAGATGATTTGTTTGAAAATTTTTTTTATAAGAATGATTAGAGGAAGTGGATTGAAAGGTCTTACATCTTTAGAAAAAAAAACAACTATTGATGGAATTAATTTAATTAGACCCTTGATAGATTTTGAAAAAAAAAATTTAGAATTTATTTCAAATCATATTTTTAATTTTTTTATCAAGGATCCTTCTAATGAGAATATTGACTTCAAAAGAATAAAAATTAGAAAAATAATAAATAAATTTAAAGCAAGTGGTCTTGAAAAAGATAAGTTATTTTTAACTATTAAAAATTTAAAGATTTCAAATAGAACTATCAAGTTTTACACTGAGCAAAATAAAATAGAAAATTCATTTTTAGACAAAAAAAATAAAAAATTAATTTTAAATAAGTCTTTCTTTAAACAACCTTATGAAGTGGTGTTTAGGTCTTTTTCTGATTCTCTTAAAATTATCGGTGGGAAGTACTTTTATCCTAGAGGAAAAAAAATTGATTTTATTTTACAATTAATTGAAAAAGATGCTCTTAAAAAAGAGACACTAGCAGGATGTATTGTAAAAAAGGTCAATCAGACTGTAATTATTACAAAAGAATACTAATATTCATACTTGTTTAATTGAGAATAATTCTTATCTTATTGTTATGAATTTTAAAAATTTAGCTATGTGGGCCGTAATAGTCATTTTGACTATCGGTCTTTACAACATGTTCAAAAACCCTCAGGCAAATATCAGAGGTGGAAATCAAGTTATATTCTCAGAATTTTTGACGTCCGTCGATAATGGAGAAGTTTTAAAAGTTGAGATCCAAGGAAACAACATTAAAGGCGTTTATTCAAATGGAAATAGTTTTTCAACATATTCACCAAATGATCCAAATCTTATAGAAAAACTATCTAGTAAAGGTGTAAGTATATCTGCTGCTCCAATCGAAGAAAAAATGCCTTCATTATTTGGTGTTCTTTTATCTTGGTTCCCAATGTTATTATTAATTGCTGTATGGATCTTTTTTATGCGTCAAATGCAAGGTGGAAAAGGTGGAGCAATGGGATTTGGTAGATCTAAAGCCAAGATGATGAATGAATTAAAAGGTAAAGTAACATTTAATGATGTTGCTGGCGTGGAAGAAGCAAAAGAAGAAGTTGAAGAGATTGTAGAGTTTTTAAAAGATCCAAAAAAATTTAGTAGGCTTGGTGGAAAGATTCCTAGAGGCGCCTTACTTGTAGGTCCTCCCGGTACTGGAAAAACATTATTAGCAAGAGCTATAGCTGGTGAAGCAGGTGTGCCTTTTTTCACAATTTCAGGATCTGACTTTGTTGAAATGTTTGTAGGAGTTGGTGCTTCTAGAGTTAGAGACATGTTTGAGCAAGGAAAGAAAAATTCTCCATGTATTATATTTATAGATGAAATAGATGCAGTTGGAAGAAGTAGAGGTGCAGGCTTAGGAGGTGGTAATGACGAAAGAGAGCAGACATTAAATCAGTTGCTTGTTGAGATGGACGGTTTTGAAACAAACGAGGGTGTAATAATAATTGCAGCCACAAATAGACCAGACGTTCTTGATCCAGCCTTACTAAGACCAGGAAGATTTGATAGACAGGTTGTTGTTTCTAATCCAGATATTATTGGCAGAGAAAAAATTTTAAAAGTGCATGTTAAAAAAATAAAAATGGCACCTGACGTAAACTTAAGAACCATTGCTAGAGGTACACCAGGATTTTCAGGAGCAGATTTGGCGAATATTGTTAATGAGGCAGCATTGTTAGCAGCAAGAAAAAATAAGAGAATTGTTACTTTAAATGAATTTGAGGAAGCTAAAGATAAAGTCATGATGGGAGCAGAAAGACGATCTATGGTAATGACTGAAGATGAGAAAAAATTAACTGCATACCATGAAGGCGGTCATGCTCTAGTATCTTTTAACATGCCTAGTTATGACCCAATACATAAAGCAACAATAATTCCAAGAGGAAGAGCACTAGGTATGGTTATGAATTTACCGGAAAGAGATAAACATGGTCATTCCATTAAGTACTTAAAAGCTAGATTAGCAGTGTGTTTTGGTGGAAGAGTTGCAGAGGAAGTAATTTTTGGAAAAGACAACATATCAACAGGAGCAGGGGGAGGAACTGGATCAGATATTAATCAAGCTACTCAACTAGCCAGAGCTATGGTAACAAAGTATGGGATGAGTGAAGAAATGGGTCCGATTGAATATGGAGAAAATCAAGAAGAAGTTTTTCTAGGCAGATCAGTGACACAAACACAATCAGTTTCTGAAGAAGTTGCTAAAAAAATTGATAAAGAAATTAGAAAGCTCATTGACGAAGGCTATAATAAAGCTAAAGAAATTTTAACTGACAAAGTTGATGATTTACATAAAATTGCTAAAGCCCTTATAACTTATGAAACTTTAACTGGTGAAGAAATTGAAAATATCATTAATAAGAATATTTACCCTACAGATAAACAAGATTTAAAAGCTGATGAGGACAAAGGTTCGGCTATGGATGTAATGGGCCTTAAACCAAAAATAGTCCATTAATTTAAATGTTAAGATATTACACAAAAGTGTGTAATTTCTATTATGGAAAAGAGTCTAAAAGTTTAGTAAAAAAAAATAAATCTATCCCTTTACATCAAATAAAAGAAATATCTTTTGATCACATAGAAATAATAACAAGAAAATCAAAAAAAAAAATTTCTATTCATCAGATTAAATATTTATCAAAAAATCTTAAAAATAAAATTAATATCGATTTAAAAAAAATTAAATCAAAAAAAAAAAATTTTTCTAATTTCAATTTTAAAAATATTCCAAATATATTAGGTGTATTAAATCTAACTCCTGATAGTTTTTCAGACGGAGGAAATTTTAATACACAAAAAAAAGCTATTAAACATGCAACTCACCTATTAAATTTTGGAGCAAATTTAATAGATATTGGAGGTGAGTCTACAAGACCAGGATCAAAAGCAGTCAAAGAAAATTTAGAATGGCAAAGAATCGGTAAAATTTTAAAAATAGTCTGTAAAAAAATGCCTATATCTCTAGATACAAGAAAATCCAATATTATGAAAAAAGGGATAACGCTTGGCGTAAAATTAATTAATGATGTCTCTGGATTAACTTTTGATAAAGAAACTATAAATGTATTAAAGAAATATAAAACACCCTTTGTGATTCATCACTCACAAGGGATCCCAGAAAATATGCAAAAAAAACCAATTTATAAAAATGAATTATTAGACATATATGATTTTTTCGAGGAGAAAATTAAATTACTAAGGTCAAAGGGTATAAAACATAATAATATAATTTTAGATCCTGGAATAGGTTTTGGAAAAACTTTGAAACATAATATGAGTCTGCTTCATAATATTTCTATTTTTCATTCCCTTGGTTTTCCTATACTTGTAGGAAATTCTAGAAAAAAATTTATTAAAGAGTTGTCAAAAAAAAATGATAGTAAATTTCGAATTGGTGGGACAATAGCATCTTCAATTTATTTAATGATGCAAGGTGTTCAAGTTTTCAGAATTCACGATGTAAATGAGGTATTACAAAGTATAAGAGTTTTTAAAAATTTTACAAACTACAATTGATGGCAAAAAAATATTTTGGAACTGATGGTATTAGGGGCCCCGTAAATAGTAAAAATATTAATGGTGATATGTTTTTTAAATTTGGGTTAGCTGGTGGAACATATTTTAAATCTCAGAAAAAAAGAAAACAAATTGCAATAATTGCAAAAGATACTAGGCTATCTGGTTATACGCTTGAACCAGCTTTAGTATCTGGATTAGCATCAGCAGGTATGCATGTTTTCACTTTAGGACCACTTCCCACTAATGGATTGGCAATGCTTACAAAAACTATGAAAGCAAACATGGGAATTATGATTACTGCTTCACATAACCCACATAATGACAATGGTTTAAAATTATTTGGTCCTAATGGAATGAAACTATCAGATAAAATTGAAAAAAAAATTGAGAGTCTTATTGATAAAAAAGTTATAAAAAATCTGTCTAAAGCAGAAAAGTTAGGAAGAGTAAAAAGATTAGAAAGTGGAACAAAAGATTATATTAAAATTTTAAAAAATAATTTTTCCAAGGAATTTAATCTACGTGGGTTAAAAATTGTAATTGATTGTGCAAATGGCGCTGGTTACAAAGCTGGACCAGAATTGTTAAAATCTCTAGGTGCTAAAGTCATAGCCATTGGAGTAAATCCTAATGGATTAAATATTAACAAAAATTGTGGATCAACATTTCCTGAAAAAATTAAATTTGAAGTAAAAAAAAATAAAGCTCATATTGGTATTTCTTTAGATGGAGATGCAGATAGAATTATTATGTGTGATGAAAAAAGCAATATTATAGATGGTGATCAAATAATTGCTGCTTTAGCCTCAAGATGGAAAAATAAAAAAATGTTGAAAGGAGGAGTTGTTGGAACATTAATGTCGAATTATGGTTTAGAAAAATTTTTTAAAAAGGAAGGTATTAAATTTATACGTGCTAATGTTGGTGATAGATATGTAAAAGAAAAGATGCAAAAAAATAAATTCAATTTAGGTGGTGAGCAATCGGGTCATATTATTTTAGGAAAATTTGCAACTACTGGAGATGGCTTACTTGTGGCATTAGAATCTTTATTTGCTCTGAGAAAAGGTAAAAAAGCCAGTGAATTTTTTCAAAAATTTAAAAAAACACCCCAATTACTAAAAAGTATTGAGGTAAAAAACAAAAATATAATTAATAAACCAGAGGTTAAAGGTTCTATAAAATTAGCTACAAAACTGATTAAAGGCAAAGGAAGAATATTGGTACGAAAATCAGGAACGGAATCAAAAATTAGAATAATGGGAGAAAGTGACAACAAGGCTCTCGTTTCTAAATGTGTAAATATAATTGTAAGAAAAATAAAATAATTTGAAAATAAGATCAAAAATTTTAATTATTGCAGGATCTGACTCATCTGGTGGCGCAGGAATTCAAGCTGATATTAAAACAGCTACGTGTTTAGGTATTTATGCTATGACAGCTGTAACCGCTGTAACTGTCCAAAATACAACAGGTGTTAAATCTGTAGTGTCTATACCTGCAAATGAAATTTATAACCAAATAGTTTACTCATCAAAAGATGTAAAACCTAATGCTATAAAAATTGGAATGCTCCACTCAAAACAAATAATAAATAAAGTATTAAAAGCTTTTAATGAAATTAAAATTAAAAAAATAATTTTAGATCCAGTGATGGTAGCGAAAGGAGGCTCTAAACTTACAAGTGATCAAGCAATTACTTTAATGAAACAAAAATTATTTAAAAAAGTTACATTAATTACACCCAATATTCCAGAAGCTGAAATTTTAAGTGGGTTAAAAATTAACAGTAAAGAAGATATGATTTTTGCTGCAAACAAATTAATGAAACTTGGCATACCAAATGTTTTAATTAAAGGCGGTCATTTAAGATCAAAGAAAGTATATGATATATTTGTAAATAAAAAAGAAATTAAAATATTTTCAAGCAAAAGAATAAACACCAAGAATACCCATGGAACTGGATGTACATTATCAACAGCTATTGCCTCTTTTTTTTCATGTGGAAAACCCTTAAAGAAATGTTGTGAGCTGGGAATTAAGTATGTAAATTCTGCAATATTAACTAACCCTAAAATTGGAAAAGGACATGGTCCAATAAATCACTTAAATTCAATAGAGTTACTGAAAAAATATAAATAATGAAAAATATTGTAGTTGTTGGTTCTCAGTGGGGTGATGAGGGAAAAGGGAAAATAGTTGATTGGTTATCAGAGCAGGCTGATGTAGTAATTAGATTTCAAGGTGGTCACAATGCAGGACATACTTTAGTAATTGATGGTGTTACATATAAACTAAGACTTCTTCCTTCCGGTATTGTTAGAGAAAATAAAATTTCAATTATTGGAAATGGTGTAGTTGTAGATCCTTGGGCTTTAATAGATGAAATAAAAGAGATTAAGGAAAAAGGGGTTAATGTAACTCCAGAAAATTTTATGATATCTGAAGCAGCAAATCTCATTTTACCGTTTCATAGAGAAATGGATGAAATAAGAGAGGATGCAGCTGGAAAAAGTAAAATTGGAACTACAAGAAGAGGAATTGGCCCTGCCTATGAGGATAAAGTGGGTAGAAGATCAATTAGAGTGATGGATTTAAGATCAGATCATAATTTAAATCAGAGATTAGAAACAGTTTTATTACACCATAATGCAATAAGAAAGGGTTTAGGAAAAAAAATATTTGAAAAAGATCAACTTAAAAAAGATCTTTTAAAAATTGCACCAGAAATTTTAAAATTCTCCCAACCTGTTTGGTTAAAAATTGACCAATTTAAAAAACAAAAAAAAAAGATATTATTTGAGGGTGCACAAGGCATTTTGCTTGATGTGGATCATGGAACTTATCCTTATGTAACATCCTCGAATACTGTTGCTGCGAGTGCTGCCACAGGTTCAGGATGTGGACCTAATTCAATTAATTATGTTCTTGGTATAACTAAAGCTTATACTACTAGAGTTGGGGAAGGACCATTCCCAACAGAGTTGGTTGATGATATTGGTGAAATATTAGGAACAAGAGGAAAAGAATTTGGTACAGTCACAAGCAGAAAAAGAAGATGTGGATGGTTTGATGGAGTATTAGTAAGACAAACAATTAAGATTTCAGGAATTGATGGTATTGCTCTTACTAAATTAGATGTATTGGATGAATTAGATGAAATAAAAATATGTGTTGAGTATGAATTAAATGGTAAAAAAATTAATTATCTTCCAGCAGCAGTTGAGGATCAATTAAAGATTAAACCAATTTATAAATCTTTTGTGGGATGGAAAACATCAACTAATGGAATAAAAAATATTAAAGATTTGCCTGAAAACGCAAAAAAATATATCTTTGCTATTGAAGATTTTATTGGAGCAAAAATATCGAGTATTTCAACTAGCCCGGAAAGAGAAGATACAATCTTAGTTGAAAATCCCTTTGAAATTTAATTGACTGGTAAAAGATTTTTAGATTTTGCTAATAAAAGCATATGCTTTTGTAATTTTTCAAACGCTTTATTTTCAATTTGTCTTACTCTTTCTCGACTTACTTTATATTTCTTGCTTAAGTCTTCTAGAGTGGTTGGATTATCATTCAATCTTCTTGAATATAGAATTTCTTTTTCCCTTTGATTTAGAACTTTAATTGAATTTTTTAGAAGATCTTTCCTTTGCTCCATTTCTTCTTGATGTGCAAATTTAAGATCGTGATCTAACTCTTTATCAACTAACCAGTCTTGCCATTCGTCTCCATCTTCTCCAACCTGCGCATTTAAAGAAAATTCTTTTCCAGAGAGTCTCCTATTCATTGAAACAACTTCATCTTTATTTACATCAAGTTTATTGGCAATTTCATCCACATGTTCGTCTCTAAGATCACCTTCAGATTGAGGAGCAATTTGATTTTTAATTTTTTTTAAGTTAAAAAATAATTTTTTTTGAGCTGAGGTGGTACCGATTTTTACCAAACTCCATGACCTTAAAATATACTCTTGTATTGAAGCTTTTATCCACCACATTGCATACGTTGCAAGCCTAAAACCTTTTTCTGGTTCAAATTTTTTGACAGCTTGCATTAAGCCAACATTACCCTCTGATATCATTTCATTTACTGGTAAACCGTACCCTTTATATCCCATTGCTATTTTAGCAACCAATCTTAGATGACTAGTAACGAGCTTTTCTGCAGCTTTAATATTTCCAGTTGTTTTCCAATTCTTCGCTAACATATATTCTTCCTCAGCATCTAGCATTGGAAACTTTTTTATTTGATCCAAATAAACTGATAGACCACCTTCATTTGAAAGTGCAGGTAAATTGTTTGATATAGTAGTATTCATAACAAAGCTTATTTAATTAATTTTTCTAATTTTTCAATAATTTATTATTTAGTGTTTCTAAGCATTTTTAAAATATTATTTAGATCTTGTGGCAAAAAAGACGAAAAAATCATCTCTTTTTTTGTATGTGGGTGTTCGAAGCCTAAAGTTTTTGCATGTAGAAATTGTCTATTCAATTTAGAAATTGAAGTCTGGATATCTGAATCAACATCTTTTATTTTTTTATATTTTTTTTTATATTTATCATCACCTACTATACTGTTACCTTTATAATTCATGTGGACTCTGATCTGATGCGTTCTTCCAGTTTCTAATTTACATTCAACCAAACTTAAAGTTGGAGTTTTCTGATTTTCAAAAATCTCAAGTGTTTTATAATTAGTTATAGCTTTTTTACCTTTAAAATTACTAACCTCCATAAGTTGTCTATTTTTTGAACTACGAGTAATAAATGTTTCAATTCTCCCAAAAGATGGTCTAAGTTTCCCCCATACTAAAAGCTGATATTCCCTTACAATTGTGTGATCACTAAATTGTTTAGATAAATTTTCGTGAGTTTCATTGTTTTTTGCAATTACAACTAAACCAGATGTATTTTTGTCTATTCTATGAACAATACCAGGTCTTAACTTGTCACCTATATTTGATAAAGAGTCTTTGTCATAATGCATTAATGCATTGACAATTGTTTTATCATAGTTACCAGCTCCAGGATGCATTATAATTCCACTAGGTTTGTTAATAACTAATAAATCATTGTCCTCGTATATTATTTCTAATTTAAATTTGTAAGGTTTAAGAGATGCTATTTCGGGCTCTGGAATCTCAAGGTTTATTTTGTCCCCAATAGAGACTTTTTTTGATGGACTTTTAATAATTTTATTATTTAGCTTTAACTTTTTTTTTAAAATCAAATTCTTTATTCTAGTTCTACTGATCAATTCCTCTCTTTTATTAATTAAAACATCAATCCTTAAATTCTTCTCATGTTCTTTGACTATAAAATTAATGTTTTTTTCCATAAAATATAATATTAATACTATATGCGCTTGTAGCTCAACTGGATAGAGCGCCTGACTTCGGATCAGGAGGTTCTGGGTTCGACTCCTAGCAGGCGCACCATATTACTCCCCGATGTTAATTAAAGTTCCTTTATCTCTTGCTTTATCAAAAGAATAATAAAATACAAATACTGATAAAATTAAATAAAATCCATTAAGATAGATTGCATTTATTATGTTTTCATAATTTACCATTCCATTAACTAAAATATTTCTTGTCTCTTCGAAAATATAAACCAATGGTAGTGCGAAAGCGATTGTTTGGAAGATATCTGGTAACGTTTCAACTGGATAATAAATACAGCCAAAAGGTGCTAAGAGAAACATTGTAGACCACGCAATATTCTCAAAAGATGGTCCAAATCTTAATAATCCTGCTGATACAAATAGACCAAGTGTTATTCCAAACAAATATAAGCTTAAGAAAAGAAAAGCTAAGGGAAGACCAAGTTTGAATAATGATATTCCAAACAATGGAGAAGTTAGCAATATTGCAGGTATTAAACCAATCAATGCTCTAATTAGAGCTGTAAAAACTAATGACACAATTATCTCACTAATTTTCATTGGGGCAATAAATAGATTTGTAAAGTTTCTACTCCAAATTTCTTCTAAAAATAACATATTAAAGCCAATACTTGTTCTAAATAAAAAATCATAAAGAATTGCACAAGAAAGTATGACTCCTACTGCACCATTATAGAAAGAGCTATGTGTTGCAAAAAAATTAGAGATAAAGCCCCAAAGAGTGATCTGAATTGACGGCCAATAAATTAAATCTAATATTCTTGGAAATGATCTTGTTATTAAATAAAAGTGTCTTAAAAAAAGACCATAAATTCTTGTCAAATTCATTTTTTTCTCGCTATTTCTAAAAAAACTTCCTCTAAATTTCTTCTTCCATATTTATTTATCAAATCTTTAGGAGTTCCTCTATCTACTATCAAACCATCTTTCATCATTAGAAGAGAACTGCATAATCTTTTTACTTCTTCCATATTATGAGAGGCAAGCAAAACTGATATCTTTTTTTCTTTTTTGTAATCCTCTAAAAAGGTCCTTACAAAATCACCTGTCTCAGGATCTAATGATGCAGTAGGCTCGTCAAGCAAAAGTACCGCTGGGTTGTTAATTAAAGCTTTAGCTAGACTTACTCTATTTTTTTGTCCAGAGGAGAGCTCTCCAGTAATTTTATCTAGAAGATCGTTTAATCTAAGTTTATTGGCAAGGTGATCTATTCTGTCATTTAAATACTGAACATTGTATAGTTTTCCATAAACAATTAAATTCTGCTTAACCTTAAGTTTTTTAGGTAATTCAATATATGGTGAAATGAAGTTCATTTTATGAAGAAGTGAAATTTTATTTTTTTCAATATTAATTCCATTTATTAAAACTTTACCACTGCTTGGTTTCAGTAATCCTAAAATCATTCCAAT
Source organism: uncultured Pelagibacteraceae bacterium (assembly GCA_902606445.1). GTDB lineage: Bacteria > Pseudomonadota > Alphaproteobacteria > Pelagibacterales > Pelagibacteraceae > Pelagibacter. The sequence continues at coordinate 22,230 of CACLGJ010000001.1, read as the reverse complement.
AGTTGTAGTTTTTCCACATCCATTGGGCCCTAATAAACCAACCATTTCATTCTCGTTAATTTTAAAATTTATATTAGCTACTGCTTTTTTATCTTTATATTTTTTTGAAAGATTGATTACTTCTATTGAATTTGTCATTAATATTTTGAAGCTCTCTTTAATCTATCGTTAATAGTTTTACCAAGGCCTCTGTTTGGAATTTTTTCGACTGCTATTTTCTCAAAACCATCGTTTTTTATTTTTCTTAAAGTTGAGTACAAGTTCTTTGCGGCCTCTTCAACATTTTTTACTTTAGATAAATAATAATAGTTTTTTAAGTTTGATTTTCTTTTTTTTATTAATAAAAAGGCTTCATCTTTTTTTGATTTTTTAACATTTGTTCTCAATGGTATTCCAGGTGAATAATGTAATGGAAACAAACCAGGTGATATCTTACTTTTTGAATTTGTATTAATTAACAATTTTTTTTTTAATACTTTTTGAATTTTATTTGCATCTAAGCCTCCATATCTTAAAATTGATGGTTTTTCTAAAAGATTTAATATTGTGGACTCAACTCCAATTTTACTTTTTCCACCATTTAACACATATTTAATTTTTGAACCAAATTCTTCTTTTACATCAGATGGTTTAACGGAACTTAATCTTGTGGAAATATTTGCACTCGGTGCAGCTACTGGATAATCTAAATTTTTTAATAAATTTCTAAACAATTTATGTTTAGGAAAACGCACAGCAATACTTTTTTTATTATTAGTGACATATTTTGATATTTTTGATTTTTTTCTTAATTTCAAAACATATGTTATTGGTCCTGGAGAGAATTTTTTGTAAAGTTTTAACAAATTTTCATTAATATCGCAGTCTTCTTTAAGTCTATTAATATTATAATAGTGGACAATAAGTGGATTGTTTAAAGGTCTTTTTTTAAGACTAAATATTTTCTTAACAGCTATATTTGAGTATGCGTTAGCAGCCAGTCCATAAACAGTTTCTGATGGTACTGCAATGCAATGATTATTATCTAAATATTTTATTGCTTTTTTGATATTTGATTGGATTGATTTCATGTATTAATAATTATTATTATATGAAAGATAAAATATTACCACTTGATTATGATCAGTGCTCAGTTGAGGAGCTTACAGAAAAAGCAAATAAAATTATAGAGTCACTAGAAAAAGAAAATGATTTAAATAATTCAGTTGAGCGCTATCAAGAACTCTTAAAACTCAATAATATCATTGAAAAGAAATTTCATAAAAATTTCAAATCTATTGGGGAAAAAACCAATGAAAAGATTAAAGATATAACTAAAAAAAATGAAAAGACAGCTTAAACAAATTGCGAAAGATACTAACATATTTATAAAAAAATATATCAATTCACAAAAATATTCTCATTTAAGTTTTCCCATGAAGTATGGTTTATTCCCAGGTGGAAAAAAAATCAGGTCCAAAATTTTAATTGATTTAGGTTCGTTATTTTCAATTGATTATAAAACATTGATAATAATTGGGGCATCTGTTGAGTGCATTCATGCTTATTCACTTATTCATGATGACCTTCCTTGTATGGATGATGATGATATAAGAAGAGGTAAACCTTCAACTCATATTAAATTTGGTGAGTCTACAGCAGTTTTAGCAGGAAATTCATTATTAACATTAGCGTTTGAAATTTTATCAAGTCCTAATTTGAAATTAAGTGAAAAGATTAAAATTAATTTAATCAAAAAATTATCAGAATGCTCAGGTCATTTAGGAATAGCTGGAGGGCAATATTTAGATTTAAGCTATGAGAGAAAGAAAATATCAATGAAAAAAATACTAGAGATGGAAATAAAAAAAACTGGAATGTTATTTAGTTTCTGTTGTGCTGCTCCTGCAATAATTAAGAAAAAAACAATTCAAGAAATTAAATTTTTTGAAAACATTGGATCTAAAATTGGTCTTTTATTTCAAATAGCGGATGATTTAATTGATCTGAGAAGTAATTCCAAGGTAGCAGGAAAAAAAACAGGAAAAGATCAAAAAAGGGGCAAAGCCACACTCATAAATTTAATTGGCTATGATGACTCGGTTAAGTATTGTGATAAGATAATAGAAGATATTAAAAAGAATTTAAATAAATACGGCTCGAGATCAAAAAAAATTAATGAAACATTAGACTATATTTTAAATAGAAAAAAATGAAAAAAAATTATCAATTTTTAAATGATATAAACTTTCCTTCTGATCTAAGAAAGGTCTCTGAAAATAATTTGCAAAAAGTTGCAGATGAAGTAAGGGAAGAGATGATAAGTGCTGTTTCAGAAACCGGAGGTCACTTAGGCGCTGGTTTAGGAGTTGTTGAATTGACAGTTGCACTTCATTATGTTTTTGATACACCAAATGATAAGTTACTATGGGATGTTGGCCATCAATCTTACCCGCATAAAATTTTAACTGGCAGAAAAGACAAAATTAGAACTTTGCGACAGGGCAATGGTTTATCAGGTTTTACCAAAAGATCTGAAAGTGAGTATGATCCATTTGGAGCAGCTCATAGCTCTACATCTATTTCATCTGCTTTAGGAATAGCAGAAGCAAATAAATTAGGAAATAAATCTTCTAATGTAATAGCTGTTATAGGTGATGGAGCAATTAGTGCAGGCATGGCTTATGAGGCGATGAATAATGCTGGAGCATCTAAAACAAAAATGATTGTTATCTTAAATGACAATGATATGTCGATCGCAAAACCAGTAGGAGCAATGAGAACTTACCTTGCAAAATTATTTACTGGTAAAATATATTTTAGTCTTAGGGAAACTTTAAAATTAATTACATCTGCATTTTCTAAAAGATTTAGTGCTAAAGCAGGAAAAGCAGAGGATTTTTTCCGTTCAGCTGTTACTGGAGGTACATTATTTAGTTCACTTGGCTTTTATTATGCAGGTCCTATAGATGGTTATGATTTATCAACTCTTATTCCAATTTTAAAAAATGCAAAGGAATCAAGACATCAGGGCCCAATTATGATCCATATCAAAACACAAAAAGGAAAAGGTTATTCATATGCGGAAAAAGCAAATGATCATTATCATGGGGTATCAAAATTTAATGTTGAGACTGGAGAGCAGGTAAAGAACAAAACCAATCTTCCAGCTTATACAAAAGTTTTTGCCAGCACGCTAGTTAAACACGCAAAAAAAGATAGTAAAATTGTAGGAATAACTGCGGCGATGCCAAGCGGGACAGGTATGGATATTTTTGGAAAAGAGTTTCCAAATAGAATGTTTGATGTGGGAATAGCCGAACAACATGCGGTAACTTTTGCGGCTGGTTTAGCAACTGAGGGATATAAACCATATGCAGCAATTTATTCTACTTTTTTACAGAGAGCATATGATCAAGTTGTACATGATGTTGCCATCCAAAGTTTACCTGTTAGATTTGCAATAGACAGAGCAGGATTAGTTGGTGCAGATGGATCAACTCATGCTGGCTCATTTGACATAACTTATCTTTCAACCTTGCCCAATTTTATAGTAATGGCTGCAAGTGATGAAGCTGAACTGGTTAAAATGATTAATACTTCAGTTGATATCAATGACAAGCCTTCAGCAATTAGATATCCAAGAGGAACAGGGCTTGGTGTTGATCTTCCAGCAATTGATGAAAAAATTGAAATTGGTAAAGGGAGAATTGTTCAGAAGGGAAAACAAGTTTGTATTTTAAACCTTGGCACAAGACTTGGTGAATGCAAGTTAGCTGCTGAGGAATTAAAAGCAAAAGGAGTCTTAACTACAATTATTGATGCTAGATTTGCTAAACCTTTAGACGAAGAACTGATATTAAAATCTGCTAAAGAACATGAGTTAATGATTACTATTGAGGAAGGTTCGATAGGTGGATTTGGTTCTCATGTTAAAAATTTATTAGCTGAAAAAGGGGTATTTGATAAAGGTTTAAAATTTAGATCAATGACTTTACCAGATGAATTTATTGAACAAGATGATCCAAAAAAAATGTATGATAAAGCTGGATTGAATAGTTCTCAAATTTCTAAGAAAATTTTGGATATTTTATTTTATAAAGAGACAATTAGAGTTGTTAAAAATTAAATTAGACTAACTACACTGGGCTTTGTTCATTAAGTAATGATCAAGTAAAACACAATTCATCATTGCCTCACCTATTGGAACAGCTCTAATTCCTACACAGGGGTCATGTCTACCTTTAACAGATATTAAGGTATTTTTTCCAAATTTATTTATAGTTTTTCTAGTATTTATGATTGATGATGTTGGCTTGACCGCAAAAGAAGCGATAATTTCTTGTCCTGTCGAAATACCGCCAAGGATCCCACCTGCATTATTTGAATTGAATTTTAATTTTTTACCCTTCATTGAAATTTCATCTGAATTTTGCTCTCCACTCAATTTTGCAGAGTTCATTCCTGCGCCAATATTTACACCTTTAACCGCGTTAATGCTCATTAGACTTGAGGCTATGTCTGTATCCAATTTTGAGTAAATTGGAGCACCTAGACCAACTGGGATTCCTCTGGCTCTTATTTCAATCACTGCACCACATGAAGATCCTGATTTTCTTACACTAAGCAAATATTTTTCCCATAATTTAATCATTGACCTATCGGGACAAAAAAATGGGTTTTTTGAAATTATATTATCATTCCATTGATTAGTATCACATCCAAGAATTCCTAATTGTGTTACTGCACCAATAACTTTAAATTTTTTCCCCAATTTTTTTTGAAGCACAACTTTTGCTATTGCACCAGCTGCAACACGCGCAGCAGTTTCTCTGGCAGAAGATCTACCTCCACCTCTATAATCTCTAATTTTATATTTTTTTAAATAGGTAAAATCAGCATGGCCTGGTCTAAACTTATCTTTAATATTACTATAATCATTGGACTTCATATCTTTGTTATAAATAATGAGAGAAATAGGTGTTCCTGTAGTTTTACCCTCAAATACTCCTGATAATATTTGAACTTTATCATCTTCTTTTCGTTGAGTGGTAAATTTAGATTGGCCTGGTTTTCTTTTGTCTAACTCTAATTGAATATCTTGTTCCTTAAGATTTATATTTGGAGGGCAACCATCAACAATACAACCAATTGCAGGACCATGAGATTCTCCCCAAGTTGTGAAACGAAATAGCTTTCCAAAAGTATTAAAAGACATTATCTATATTATATAGATTATTTTGTTTAAATTATGAATCAAAAAAACTCCTTTGGCCTTAATAATTGCTTTCTCGATTTAGATGATCCAATACAATTATTTCATGAATGGATGGAGGAAGCGAAGAAAAAAGAGCCAAATGATCCAAACGCTGTTTCATTAGCAACATCAAATCGAAACAATACTCCCTCTGTTAGAATGGTTTTGCTTAAAGATTTCGATAAAGAAGGATTTGTATTTTATACTAATTTAAATAGTCAAAAGGGAAATGAATTAAAAGAAAATCCACAAGCTGCGATGTGTTTTCATTGGAAGAGTCTTTTACGACAAATAAGAATAAATGGAAAGGTTTCATCAGTTTCAGATAAAGTTGCAGATAATTATTATTCGTCAAGAGCTTATGAAAGTCGGATTGGAGCATGGGCCTCTAGACAAAGCGAGGAATTAAATTCACGTGATCAATTAATTCAATCTATTGAAGATTATAAAAAAAAATTTAGTGACAAAACCGATGTACCAAGACCAAGTCATTGGTCTGGATGGAATTTATCTCCTGATAGTATTGAATTTTGGTTAGATGGTGAAAATCGAATTCATGAGAGATTAAAATATAGTAAAGATAATTCTGGAAAATGGACAAAATCTTTGTTAAGCCCTTAAAAATTTCTTGATAAACTAAATGAGGTTAATTTTTTAAAAATATTTTTTTCTTTTGAGTCTTTAAATATACTTAGTGAATTTGAAGCTAAATTTATATAGTGCTGTGCTTTTTGATAGCATTCTTGAATTACTTTGTATTTTTTTATTAAAGAAATAACTTCATTAAAGTCGTCTTTTGTTCTTAATTCTTTATTAAACATGTTAGATAAAATTTTTTTTTCATTATTACCTAATTTTTGAAAAAGTAAAATTATTGGTAAGGTAATTTTTCCTTCAAAAAAATCTTGACCAATTTTTTTACCAAATAATTTAAGTTCTGCATTATAGTCAAGTGTATCATCTGCCATTTGAAAAGTTAATCCTAAGTTTCGCCCATAAAATTCTAAAGCATCTTTTTCTTTATTTTCTACACCAGATAAAATTGCACCAACTTTAGTTGCTGCCGCAAATAATTCAGCAGTTTTAGCAGAGATTATTTTTAAATATGTTTCTTCCAGCATATCGACTTCTCCTTTATGCTGAAGTTGGAGAACTTCTCCTTGTGCAATTTTAGAAGAAGTGGAAGATAATAATCTTAAAACTTCTAAGTTTCCATCTTCTACCATCATCTCAAAACATCTACTTAATAAATAGTCTCCAATAAGAACTGAGGAATGATTATTCCAAACTTTATTTAAAGTTTTTTTTCCTCTTCTGATAGTACCTTCATCTATAACATCATCATGCATTAATGTTGCACTATGAATTAATTCAACGCATGCAGCTAGATTGATATCTCTAGAACCCTTTGAATAACCACATAACTTTGCACTACCTAATGTTAATAAAGCCCTAAGTCTTTTACCGCCTGTCTCAATATGATAATCAGTCATTTTTTGAACTAATTGTACTTCGCTCGATAATTTTGATTTTATTTTTTCTTCGGTCAAAATGAGTTTTTCTTCAACAGAGTCTTTTAGTTGAAAATAAGAATCATTTATTTGATTTTTTAGCTGTATGACTGATCCCATAATATTTTAAAATAGTATAAATTGTTTATATATATTACTTATCAATTGACGCACCAGTTTCTTCAATTATAAGTAGTCTTTATATTCAATAAATAATTCTATAAGACTTAGTTATGTTCTCACTTTTTAAAAAGAAAAAAATTGTTTCACACTTAAAATTAAGTGGGGTGATCGGAAATGTTGGAAAATTCAAACAAGGTATTGATTTTGCCGGTCAAGAAGAGCTAATTAAAAAGGCATTTTCTTTAAAAAAAGCTATATGTGTTGCTATATCAATCAATTCACCAGGTGGATCACCAGTTCAATCTCATTTAATCTACAGTTTTATTCGACAGCAAGCAAAAAAATATAAAAAAAAAGTTATTGTATTTGCTGAGGATGTAGCAGCATCTGGAGGCTATTTAATTTCTTGCGCTGGGGATGAAATTTATGCAAATTCAAGCTCAATTATTGGATCAATAGGAGTGATATACTCTTCCTTTGGATTTACGGAGTTGATAAAAAAAATTGGTATTGAAAGAAGAGTCCACACTGCTGGAAAAAACAAAAGCACCCTTGATCCATTTTTAGAGGAAAAAAATGAAGATATTGAAAGATTAAAAAATATTCAATTAGATTTACATAAAGACTTTATAGATGTGGTTGAAAAAAGCAGAGGATCAAAATTAAATAAATCTGAAGTGGAACTTTTTTCAGGTGAGTTTTGGTCAGGAGGTAAAGCAAAAAATTTAGGATTGATTGATGGAATAGGTAATGCACATGAAGTTCTAAAAGAAAAATTTGGTGAAGATGTAATCATTAAAAAATTTGAAAAATCTAAAGGATGGTTGAGTCAAAAACTTTCTTCGTCTAACAATCAAGCAGATCAAATAGCGAATATTTTAGATGAAAGATCAATTTGGCAGAGATATGGTTTCTAAAAAAAAAAAAATTAAAAAAACTCAAACATTTCAAGATACTATATTCAATCTTCAAAAGTTTTGGAGCAAACAAGGTTGTGTAATTTTACAACCTTATGACTTAGAAGTTGGTGCTGGTACTTTTCATCCTGCAACAACATTAAGATCTCTTGGTCCAAAGCCTTGGAAAGCAGCATATGTGCAACCATCAAGAAGACCTACGGATGGTCGATATGGAGATAATCCTAATAGACTTCAGCATTATTATCAATTTCAAGTAATTATAAAACCATCTTTAGATAATATAAAAAAACTTTATTTAAACAGCTTGTCAGTGATAGGAATTAACCACTCTGTTCATGATATTAGATTTGTCGAAGATGATTGGGAAAGTCCAACATTAGGAGCGGCTGGTTTAGGATGGGAGGTTTGGTGTGATGGAATGGAAATAACTCAATTTACATACTTTCAGCAGATGGCAGGTTTTGATTGTAAGCCAGTATCTGTTGAAATCACTTATGGTCTGGAGAGAATTTGTATGTTTACTCAACAAAAAAAGAATGTTTATGAATTAGACTGGAATGAAGAGGGTGTAAAATATCATGAAGTATTTCATCAATCAGAAAAAGAATTTTCAAAATATAATTTTGAATTTGCAAATACAGATAACTTATTTAAAATTTTTAATATTCATGAAGCTGAGGCAGTGTCTTTAGTACAAAAAAATATTTCACTTCCAGCTTATGATCAATGCTTAAAAGCAAGCCATGTATTTAATGTATTAGATGCGAGAGGCGCAATCAGTGTTGCTGAAAGGGCAGAATATATCAGCAGAATAAGAAATATAGTTAAATTAGCAGCCGAGGTTTGGATAGAAGCTCAAAAAGTTTAAGTTCTTATGTCAGAGTTTTTTTTAGAGTTATTTAGTGAAGAAATTCCAGTTTCTCTTCAAAAAAATTTAAGAAAAAAATTAATCGAAGAAATAAAAAAAATTTTTGATGATAAATTAATTAAATCAAAAAAAAATTTTTCATTATCTACTCCAAATAGATTAATAGTTGTTTTTCAAGGTCTCCAAAATGAGGTTGAAATTAAATCAGAGGAAATCAAGGGACCAAGTACTTCTTCACCAGAAAAAGCTTTAACAGGTTTTTTAAAATCAAAAAGTATTAATTCTAAAGATTTGTTTAAAAAAAAAACTGATAAAGGGGAATTTTTCTTTTTCAAAACAAAGAAAAAAAAAATAAAAACCTTGGATTTACTAAGCGATAATCTTCCAAAAATAATAAATGATTTTAAGTGGCAAAAATCAATGAAATGGGGAAATTTTGACCTTAATTGGGGTAGACCCTTAAAATCTATATTATGTGTATTTAATAAAAAAGTTGTTAATTTTAGACTTCATCATATTACATCATCTAGCTCAACATATATAGATAAAGACTTTGAGGATAAGAAAAAAACATTTACTGATTATGATAGTTATCAAAAATATTTTCATAAAATGGGAGTTATTTTAGACCAAGAAAAGAGGAAAGATTTAATTAAAAAAAATATTAATAAAGTTCTTAAAAAAAAGAATTTACAAATTGAAGATAATGAAAATTTATTAGATGAAGTAACTAATCTTACAGATCAGCCGCATGTTTTAGAATGCTCATTTGACAAAAAATTCTTATCAATACCCAAGGAGATTTTAATTCTGACGATGCAATTAAATCAAAAATATTTTCCTCTTTTTACAAAAAAGAATGAAATTACAAATGAGTTTATAGTTGTTGCAAATAAAAAAGACGAAAGTGGATTAATTAAGATTGGAAATGAGAGAGTTGTAGAGGCACGATTAAATGATGCAGAATTTTTTTGGAATAAAGATAAATCTAAAAATTTAGTAAAAAAAGTTTCAGATTTAAAGTCAATGAATTTTTTCAAAGGACTAGGCACCTATTTTGATAAAGTCCAAAGAATGAGAAAATTAGGCGCACTAATTTCAGATGAATTGTTAATTAGTAAAGAGAAAGTCGAACTGTCAGCTACTATATGCAAAACAGACTTAATTTCAGAAATTGTTGGTGAATTCCCAGAACTACAGGGGATTATGGGGGGTCACCTTTCTCATGTTCAAGGTTTTGATAAACAAATTGTCGATGCTGTCAAAGAACAATATTTACCAATTGGCCCAAACACAAATGTACCTAAAAAACCTTATAGCATTACACTTTCTTTAGCCGATAGAATTGATACTTTAACGGGTTTTTTTGGAGTTAATGAAAAACCATCAAGTTCGAAAGATCCTTATGCTTTAAGAAGAGTTGCTCATGGAATTATCAGAATAATTATTGAAAATAAAAAAGATTTTAGAATTAATGATCTATTTTTATATTCTAAAAATATTTATTTAAACCAAGGCTTTAAATTCTCTAATAATACACAGGCGCTAGATATTTTAAATTTTTTAAAAGATAGATTTAAGTATTACCTAAAGGAAAAAGGAATAAGATATGATATAATAGAATCAGCTGCTAAAGCATTAGATCTAAATAAAATTTCAGAAGTTTATGAAAAAACTATAAGTTTGAATAAAGTTATTAATAAATCAATTGGGGAAGATATTGTTATGTCTTATAAAAGAGCCTTTAATATCTTGAATTCAGAAACTAAAAATATTGGGGAAAAACTTACAAATACAACTGATCCTGGTATTTTCAAAAATGATTACGAAAAAAATCTATTCAATAAAATAGATGATTTGAATCAATACTTTTCTGGAAATTTAAAAAAAAATAATTTTGATGAAGTACTTTTATTTATTGCTACAGCAAAAAATGAAGTTTTTGATTTTCTTGATAACGTAAAAGTTAATGACGACAACGAAGTTATAAAAAAAAATAGATTGGAACTATTAAATTTCTTATGTAAAACCTATGAAAATTTTATAGATTTTCAATTAATTAAAGACATCAATGAATAAGTTAATTTTTAATTTTAACTCAAAAGAAGTTAAAAAGATTAAGAATCCCAAAAATATTTTAGGTGGAAAAGGTGCTAACTTGTCTGAAATGGGAAGAATGGGATTGCCTGTGCCGCCAGGATTTACGATCTCTACTGATGTGTGTGAATTGTTTTATAAAAATAAAAAAAAACTAAACAATAAGATTAAAACGAAAATAAAATCAGAAATAAAAAGTATAGAAAAAAGCGTGGGTAAAAAATTTGGAGACTTAAAGAATCCTCTACTACTATCAGTAAGATCAGGAGCAAGAGTTTCAATGCCAGGTATGATGGATACTATCTTAAATTTAGGCCTTAATGACAAGACTGTTATCGCTTTATCAAACAAAACTTCTAATGAAAGATTCGCAAAAGATAGTTACAGAAGATTTATTCAGATGTATGGAAACGTTGTGATGGGTGTAGAAAACTATCTTTTTGAAGATCTAATTGAAAATTACAAACTTACAAAAGGTGTCTTATTAGATACCGAACTAGATGAAAATGATTGGGGAGGACTGATTAATGATTTTAAAAAAGTTGTAAAAGAAAAAACAAAAAAAGATTTTCCACAAGATGTTTTTCAACAATTATTGGGTGCAATAAATGCTGTATTTTTATCTTGGGAAAGTAATAGAGCAAAAATATATAGAAAGTTAAATCAAATACCATCTGAATGGGGCACAGCTGTTAATGTTCAATCAATGGTTTTTGGAAATATGGGAGATGATTGTGCGACTGGAGTAGTATTTACAAGAAATCCGTCTGATGGATCTAATAATATTTACGGTGAATACTTAATTAACGCTCAAGGCGAAGACGTGGTAGCTGGCACAAGAACACCGCAATATATTACTAAAAAAGCGTGTACAGAAGCTAAGGCTAAGGGCGTGTCCATGGAAGAATTAATGCCAAATGTTTATAAACAATTAGAAAAGATTCTTTTAAAATTGGAAACTCATTACAAAGATATGCAAGATGTTGAATTTACAATAGAAAATAATAAATTATGGATTTTACAAACAAGATCAGGAAAAAGAACATCTAGATCAGCGGTGAAAATTGCAGTTGATATGGTTAAACAAAAATTAATTTCAAAAAAACAAGCCATTTTAAGAATAGATCCAAGTTCGCTTGATTCTTTACTTCATCCAACTTTAGATGAAAAAAGTGAAATTAAAGTTATAGCAAAAGGTCTCCCAGCTTCGCCTGGAGCTGCAAGTGGAAAAGTAGTTTTTACATCTGAAGAGGCGGAAAGACTTAATAACATGATGCAAGACACTATTTTAGTGAGAATAGAAACCTCACCTGAAGATATTCAAGGCATGCATGCAGCAAAGGGAATATTAACAGCCAGAGGTGGAATGACCAGTCATGCAGCTGTAGTTGCTAGAGGAATGGGAAGGCCTTGTGTTTCAGGATCAAGTGAAATTGATATAAATTATGAAAAAAAAATATTTAAAACTTCAAATCTTGAAATTAAGGAAGGTGATACAATTACAATTGATGGGTCTACTGGAAGAATAATTTTAGGAGAAGTGCAGACAGTGAAACCAGAAATTTCTGGTGACTTTTCTAAATTAATGAGTTGGGCAGATACTATTAGAAAACTAAAAGTCAGAGCAAATTCAGAAACTCCTCTCGACACAAAGATAGCAAGAGATTTTGGTGCTGAAGGAATTGGATTATGTAGAACTGAACATATGTTTTTTGATGAAGAAAGAATTTTATCTGTTAGAGAAATGATTTTGTCAAAAACAAAAAAAGATAGAGCAAAAGCACTTTTAAAATTACTGCCCCATCAAAAAAAAGATTTTATGGAAATTTTTGAAATAATGAATGGATTGCCTGTGACAGTAAGATTATTAGATCCTCCACTGCATGAATTTTTACCAAATTCAGATAAAGAAATATTAGAGGTTGCTAAAGTTGTTGGAGTGGATCATAAAGAAGTAAAATTTAGAATATCTGAACTACACGAGCAAAATCCAATGCTTGGTCATAGAGGCTGTAGACTGGGAATTTCTTATCCAGAAATATACGAAATGCAATGTAGAGCAATTTTTGAAGCTTTAATTGAATTAAAAAAAAATAAAATAAAATCAGCGTTTCCAGAAATTATGATTCCTCTTGTTTCCACAGAAGCTGAAATAAAAATTATGAAAGATTTGGTTAAAAAAATTGCAAAAACTGTTCAAGAAGAAAATAAAGTTAAGATTGATTTTATGGTTGGAACTATGATTGAGCTTCCAAGAGCAGCGATTAAAGCAGAAGATATTGCAAAACATGCAGAATTTTTTAGCTTTGGAACTAATGATCTAACTCAAACAACATTTGGAATAAGTAGAGATGATAGTGGCAAATTTTTAAACGACTATATTGATAATAAAATTTTTTCTATTGATCCTTTTGTTTCAATTGATGAAGGCGTTGAAGAATTAATTGAAATAGCAGTTTCCAGAGGAAAAAAACAAAATAAAAAAATTAAATTAGGAATTTGCGGTGAGCACGGCGGTGATCCAAAAAGCATATCTTTTTGTTCAAAGATTAATTTAAATTATGTCTCATGCTCTCCTTATAGAGTTCCAATAGCTAGATTGGCAGCCGCGCAGGCAGAAATAAAACAAAAAAATAAAATTTTTTAGCTACATTTCAATAGTATTTTTTATTTGTTGTTTAATTTTATTTAATGAGTAGGGGCGTTCTGTTGCCAGGTGCCCCAAACCCCGTCTACATAATTAACAAAGTTAATTATGCAGCAAGTGCGTAACTTTCGTTAGCATTTATAAATTAGCCCTTTGCGGAGGAACAATTCCGAACGAAAGAATAGCTTTTAGACATTCGTCGATTCTAGTTCACCCCCATAAGTTGTAATGGTGGAGGTGGTGGGTACTGCCCCCACGTCCGCAATGGTTATTACGAAATTCGTTTATCGTCATAGTTGGAAAACCAACTTTATTAATATAAAAGGAATTACAACAGATTCAATAACATTCATGAAATTAACTAAAGAGCAATTAGAAGAGATTAAAAATCAACAAAGTCAAAGTAATCAGACTAAAAGAGTAACCTCTCCTGAACTTGAAAAAATTTTATATGAAGCAATCCCAGCTTTAGATCATGGTTTTGTTAGAGTTGTTGATTATATGGGTGATGATACATCTATTGTCCAGTCTGCAAGAGTATCATACGGAAAAGGTACCAAACAAGTTTCTACTGACAAAGGTTTAATAAAATATCTTATGAGACATTGGCACAGCACTCCTTTTGAAATGTGCGAAATTAAATATCATATTAAATTACCAATTTTCATTGCTAGACAATGGATTAGACACAGAACAGCAAATGTTAACGAATATTCTGCACGATACTCAATTTTAGATAAAGAATTTTATTTACCAACTAAAGAAAACTTAGCAGCACAGTCAACAAGCAATAGACAAGGCAGAGGTGATGTCCTTGAAGGGGATCAAGCAAATGAAGTATTAGAACTTTTAAAAAATGATGCTGAAAGAACCTATGATAATTATGAAACTATGTTGAATGAAAGATATGATGGGTCGACAATAGATGAAAATAAAAAAGGATTAGCTAGAGAACTTGCAAGAATGAATCTCACATTAAATACTTACACCCAATGGTATTGGAAAACAGATTTGTTAAATTTAATGAATTTTCTAAGATTGAGAGCCGATAGTCATGCACAATATGAAATAAGAGTTTTTGCAGACATAATGCTAGATACATTAAAAAAATGGGTACCGATTACCTATGAAGCATTTATGGATTATAGAGTTGGTGGAACTGAAGTTTCTGCCAAAGGCAAAAATATAATTCAGAAACTTATAAAAAATGAAAATATTTCGCTTGAAGAATCTGGTCTTTCAAAAAGAGAGTGGAATGAATTAATGGAGGCTTTTAAAATTAAAGATAAGTTGATTTAATTTTTTCTGCAAATTCCAAATATATTTTAGAAATTTCATGATCAGGATTAGCCTCAACAATAGGCTTTCCTTCATCTCCACATTTTCCAACTTGTGGATTAATTGGTATTTCTCCTAAAAATTCTTTTTGAAATTCTTCTGCAGTTTTTTTAACACCCCCGTCACCAAAAATTTTATAGTTTTTTCCATCATCACCTTTGAAAAAACTCATATTATCAATTAAACCTAAAATTTTTACCCCAAGTTTATCAAACATCTTAATTCCTCTTTTAACGTCCAATAAAGCTACTTCTTGAGGAGTAGAGACTATAATTGCGCCATCCATTTTAATCTCTTGTGAAAAAGTTAACTGGGTATCTCCAGTTCCTGGAGGCATATCAACAATTATAAAATCTAAATCTTTCCAGCTCACTTTTTGGGTAAAAGTTTTAATTGCACTTGTTACCATAGGGCCACGCCAAATCATGGGTGTTTGTTGGTCTGCTAAAAAACCAATCGACATACACTGAATGTCATACTTTGTGATTGGCTCTAATTTTTGACCATCACTTTTTGGTTTTTCATTAATATCAAACATTTTTGGAATTGATGGACCATAAATATCAGCATCTAATAAACCTACTTTGCATCCAATTTTTTTTAAGGCTAAAGCCAGATTTGTTGCGAAGGTAGATTTGCCTACACCACCTTTAGCGCTAGAAATAGCAATTGTAAATTTTGTTCCTAAAATAGGATTTTTAGTGAATTTTTTAGGCTCCAACTTCTTTTTCATTGCGTCACTAAGTTCAGGCTTTTTATCTGTCATATTTTTATCATTACTTGTTTTTTGCAATAAAGACACTATATACTTTGGCATATGCCAGATGATTTTAAAGGTGGAGGTCAAAGTCCATGGGGTTCAACTCCAGGAGGAGGCGGTAATGGTTCAGGAAGAGGACCAACACCCCCAGACGTTGAAAAAATTATCAGAGAGTTTCAAGAAAAAATCAAAAAATTTTTACCAGGTGGAAGTTCTTCTGGGGGCAAGCAAGCTATCTTGGTTTTAATTATACTTGGATTTGTTTGGTTGGCTAGTGGTCTATATAGAGTTCTACCAGACGAACAAGGTGTTGTTCTTAGATTTGGAAAGTTTGTAAAAACAACTCAACCAGGTTTGAACTATCACATCCCTTTTCCAGTCGAATCTGTTTTAACCCCAAAAGTCACGAAGGTTAATAGAATTGATATTGGATTTAGATCCGAAAGAGATAGTGGTTTCACCTCATCTGGAGGTGTAGCAGATGTTCCTCAAGAAAGTTTAATGTTAACTGGAGATGAAAATATTGTAAATATAGACTTCTCAGTATTTTGGGTGATTAAAGATGCAGGAAACTTCTTATTTAAAATTCAAGACCCAGAAGGAACTGTTAAAGCAGCAGCGGAAACTGCAATGAGGGAAGTAATTGCAAGATCAGATATTCAACCTATTTTAACTGAAGGAAGATCTGTTATAGAAACAGATACTCAAGAAATTATTCAAAAAATATTAGATGAATACACAAGTGGTATTCAAATTACTCAAGTACAAACTCAAAAAGCTGATCCACCTGATCAAGTTATCGATGCATTTAGAGATGTACAAGCTGCAAGAGCTGACATGGAGAGATCAAAAAATGAAGCTGAGGCTTATGCTAACGATGTAATTCCAAGAGCAAGAGGTGAAGCTGCAAGAATATTACAAGCTGCAGAAGCATACAAAAAAGAAGTTGTGGCTAAAGCAGAGGGTGAAGCGAGTAGGTTTTTAGCAATTTATAATGAGTATAAAATGGCAAAAGATGTAACTCAAGAAAGAATGTATTTAGAAACTATGGAAAAAGTGTTGGCAGATATAGACAAAGTAATTATCGAGAAAAATGCAGGTTCAGGTGTTGTTCCTTATCTTCCATTACCAGAATTAAGCAAAAAGAAAGCGACTAATTAAAATGAACATTGGAAAAATTATAACTGGAATAATTGTGGCAGTTGCTTTTGTAGCTTTCTTCTCAATTTTCATAGTCAAAGAAGTTAATCAGGCAATTGTCCTCCAGTTTGGTGACCCTAAAAGAATCATTTCAAAACCTGGATTAAACTTTAAGATACCTTTCATTCAAAACGTTGTTTTTTTAGATAAAAGAATTTTAAACTTAGATACTCCACCAGAAGAAGTAATTGCATCAGATCAAAAGAGATTAATTGTTGATGCTTTTGCAAGATTTCAAATTGTAGACCCACTTAAATTTTATATTTCAGTTGGAAATGAAAGAGTTGCTAGATCAAGATTAGCAACAATTATAAATTCAAGAATTAGAAATGTTTTAGGTCAGCAAGAACTTCAAACACTTTTATCTGAAGATAGAACCAAGCAAATGTCTTTAATCCAAGAGGGAGTAAATAACGAAGCTGAGAATTTTGGAATTAAAATAAATGATGTTAGAATAAAAAGAGCAGACCTTCCTCAAGCAAATAGTGATGCAATTTTTAGAAGAATGCAAACTGAAAGGGAGAGAGAAGCTAAAGAATTTAGAGCAAGAGGTGCAGAGATGGCAGTTACGATAACTTCCACGGCAGATAAAGAAGTCACTGTAATATTAGCTGATGCTCAAAAAAAATCAGAGATTATGAAAGGTGAAGGAGATGGTAAAAGAAATAATATTTTTGCTGGCGCTTTTGGACAAGATCCTGAGTTCTTCGCATTTTATAGAGCAATGCAAGCTTATGAAAAAGCTCTTATTGGTGGAGAAACATCTTTAATTTTATCTCCTGATAGTGAGTTCTTTAAATTCTTTGGAAATATAAAACCTAAAACAAATTAAATTTTTTATGAAGGAATTGATCATAGCTTTTGGTCTATTCCTCTTTATTGAGGGTGTTTTATATGCAATATTTCCATCAAAAATGAAAACTATGTTAAAAAAGTTAGATTTACTAAAGGATAATCAATTAAGAATAGGCGGGTTAATCTTTGCAATTTTGGGATTTATAATAATTTACTACTCTAAATCTACAGTATGAAAAAATTAAGAAAATATTTTTTATCTTTACTAATAATATTAAATTTTAACACTCTATCTTTTTCAAAAGGTGTTCCTGAGTCTTTTGCCGATCTGGCTGAAAAATTAATGCCATCGGTTGTTAATATTTCAACAACACAAACAGTTGTTACAAATAGCAATCCTTTTCCATTTCAATTTCCACCGGGATCTCCATTTGAGGATATGTTTAAAGAGTTTGGAGCTCCACAAGAGAGAAAATCTTCAGCATTAGGATCTGGTTTCATAATTGATGAGAAAGGCATTGTTATTACTAATAATCATGTAATTCAGGATGCAGAGGATATTATTGTTAGAGTTGATGGTGATAAAGAATTTAAGGCAAAAGTTTTAGGAGCTGATCCACTATCTGATATTGCAGTTTTACAATTAGATACGCAAGAAAAATTTACACCAGTTAAATTTGGAGACTCTGATAAAGCAAGAATTGGTGACTGGGTTATTGCGATTGGAAATCCTTTTGGTCTGGGAGGAACAGTAACCTCGGGAATTATTTCAGCAAGAAATAGATCTATCGGATTATCAAGATATGAAGATTATATACAAACTGATGCGTCCATAAACTCAGGTAACTCTGGTGGACCATTATTTGATATGAATGGGGATGTAATTGGAATTAATACAGCAATTTTAGGAAGAAATGGATCTATAGGAATTGGTTTTTCAATACCCTCTAACAGTGCAAAAATTGTTATAGATCAACTTATAGAATTTGGAGAAACTAAAAGAGGTTGGCTTGGTGTAAGAATCCAAGATGTGACAAAAGAAATAGCTGATGTTGAAAAGCTAGATGAACCAAGGGGAGCATTGGTTGCAAGCGTTGCAGAAAATAGTCCCTCAGATAAAGCTGGAGTTAAAGCAGGAGATATTATTTTAGAATTCAATGGAGAGCAAATAAAAGAAATGAAAGAACTTCCCATCATTGTTGCAAGAACTGAAGTTGGAAAAAAAGTTGAAGTAAAAATATGGAGGGACAAAAAAGAAATTACTAAAAGAATTATATTAGGTAGATTAGAAACCTCTGAGGATTTTAAAGTGTCAGAAAAATCATTACCAGCTGAAAATAATATCGAGAATTTAAAAATCACAGTTAGAGAATTAAATAAAGAAGACATAAAACAAAGAAACCTTCCCAATCAAACAAAAGGTCTCGTTATAACTAAAATTGAAAATAATAGTCCCTTATTAAATTCAATTGAAATAAATAGTATAATTATTGAGGCTCAAAAGAAAAAAATAAATTCTGCTGATGATCTTAGTCAAATTGTTAAACAAGTTTTAAATACTAATCAAAAAACAATTTTATTGGTAGTTTATAACAACCAAAACCAAAAGAGATATATTGGTGTTAAATTAGAATAGGTAATGGATCTCAAATCCAAAATTATTTTGATTTATGGTCCTACCGCGTCTGGAAAATCAGACTTTGCAATTCAATTAGCTAAAAAAGTTAAAGGTGAAATTGTGAATGCTGACAGCATGCAAGTTTATAAAGACCTTAGGATTTTAAGTGCAAGGCCAGTAAAAAAAAATTTTCAAAAGATAAAGCATCATTTGTATGGTTTTCAAAGTTCAAAAAAAATATTTTCAACTGGAGACTGGTTAAAACTTGCTAAAAACAAAATTAATGAAATTAAAAAAAGAGGAAAAACTCCAATACTGGTTGGAGGTACAGGATTGTATTTCAAAGCTTTAACAGAAGGTTTAGTCAAAATACCATTAATACCTTTAAATTTAAGAAATAAAGTTAGAAAATTACAAAAAGATATTGGTCAAAAAAAGTTTTATAGAAGACTTTTAAAGATAGATCCTATTTTGAAAAATAAGATTAAATCTACTGATGTGCAAAGATCAATCAGAGCTTATGAGGTAAAAACATTTACAAATAAGTCAATAGTAGAATGGTTTAAAGATACAAAATCTTATTTTAACAACCAAAGTTTTTACAAAATTTTATTAAATTATCCTCGTGAAATATTGATTGAAAAGATAAACCATAGGACAGGAGAAATGTTGGATGAGGGAGCTATTTTGGAGGTAAAAAATTTTTTAAAACTTAAAATTCCAAAGGACCAAGGCCCATCTAAAGCAATAGGAGTTGCTGAGATTAGAGAATTTAGCAAAAATTTGATAAACAGGCATGAATTAGCTGAAAAAATATCAATAAAGACAAGACAATATGCCAAAAGACAAATGACCTGGGCTAGGGGGCATATGATAAATTGGAAAAAAATTAATCCTAGTAGGCTAAATAATTTTTTAAAAAAAGTTTAATTACTTTGTAGTTAAACTTGACCAATCAGCACAACTTCAGCTAGATTGCGAAATGCCAAAATTATTAACAGGAGCAGAAATTGTATTTAAATGTCTTGAAGATCAGGATGTGGAATATATTTTTGGATATCCAGGTGGTGCAGTTTTACCTATATATGATGAACTTAAAAATCATCAAACTGTAAAACATATTCTTGTTCGTCACGAGCAAGGTGCTGGTCATGCAGCAGAAGGTTATGCAAGATCATCAGGAAAACCAGGCGTAGTATTAGTTACTTCAGGTCCAGGAGCAACTAATGTTGTAACAGCTCTTACAGATGCCTACATGGATTCTGTTCCGTTAGTTTGTATCTCTGGTCAAGTTCCTACTCACTTGATTGGGACTGATGCTTTCCAGGAATGTGATACAACTGGAATAACTAGGCCTTGCACAAAACATAATTGGTTAGTGAAAGACATTAAAGATCTTTCAAGGATTATTCATGAGGCATTTTATGTTGCAACAACAGGTAGACCAGGACCGGTACTAGTTGATATACCAAAAGATATTCAGTTTGCAAAGACAGCCTATTCAAAACCTAAAAAAGAAAAAAAATTGAATGGCAAGTCTCATAATAAATTTTCTCAAAACGAAATTGATGAATTGGTAAATTTAATTTCAAAGTCTAAAAAGCCAGTAATTTATACTGGTGGAGGAGTGATTAACTCTGGTCCAGAGGCAAGTGAGTCTTTAAGAGAGTTTGTAAATTTAATTGGTTTTCCAATTACTTCAACTTTACAAGGTTTGGGAGCATACCCAGGAGATGATAATCAATTTATTGGAATGTTGGGAATGCATGGCACTTATGAAGCTAATAATGCCATGCATGATTGTGATTTGCTAATTAATATTGGAGCAAGATTTGATGATAGAATAACGGGAAAAATTGATGAGTTTTCTCCTAATTCAAAAAAAATTCATATAGATATTGATCCATCATCAATTAACAAAATTATTAAAGTTGATTTAGCTATTGTGGGTGACGTTAACGAGGTTCTCAAAGCTGCTATTAAGAAAATCAATAATAAACAAAATGGTTTAAAAACTTCTAATAAGCAAAATATATCAAAATGGTGGGAAAAAATTCAAAAATGGAGAACAAAAAATTCTTTAGGGTTTGTTAATAGTAATGAAACTATAAAACCTCAACATGCTGTAAAAAGATTATACGAATTAACAAAAAACCAAGATACTTTTATAACTACCGAAGTAGGTCAACATCAAATGTGGGCTGCTCAACACTATAAATTTAATAAACCAAATAGATGGATGACATCTGGTGGCCTTGGAACAATGGGTTATGGGCTCCCAGCAGCAGTAGGTGTTCAAATTGCTCATCCAGATAAGCTTGTAATTGATATTGCTGGAGAAGCATCAGTTTTAATGACTATGCAAGAAATGTCTACCGCAGTGCAATACAATCTACCAATTAAAATTTTTGTTCTGAACAACCAATATATGGGAATGGTAAGACAATGGCAGGAGTTACTACATGAAAAGAATTATTCAGAGAGTTATTCAGAAGCATTACCTGATTTTGTTAAATTGGCTGAAGCTTATGGATGTAAAGGAATTAAAGCAAATAATCCTGATGAATTGGATGAAAAAATTAAAGAAATGATTAATCACAATGGTCCAGTAATATTTGATTGCCAAGTTGATCCTAATGAAAATTGTTTCCCCATGATACCTTCAGGAAAACCCCACAACCAGATGATTTTAGGTCCTTCAGATCAAGACGAAAACAAAATTACTGGCAAAGGAAAGTCTTTAGTTTAATGGTAAAATCTAAATCAGCTTATAGTGTACCAACAAAAAAGGGTAAAATAGATACGCATATTTTTGTTGTATGGGTTGATAATGAGGCAGGTGTATTAGCAAGAGTAGTAGGTTTATTTTCAGGTAGAGGCTATAATATAGAGTCATTAGCTGTTGCAGAAATTGACGCAAAAAAAAATATTTCAAGAATTACAATTGTTACTACAGGAACACCACAGGTAATTGATCAAATCAAGTTACAGTTAAAAAAATTAGTACCTGTGCATAAAGTAGTAAGTTTCAAAAGAGAAGATAAAAAAGTAATTTTTAAAGAAATGGCTTTATTAAAAGTTGTAGCATCAAAAAATAATATTAATAAATGTATTAAG